>JACETS010000012.1 GCA_013911195.1 Verrucomicrobiales bacterium
ATGTAGGCAATTGTCACAAATGGATGCTTTCCCCCAAAGGCGTAGGTTTTGTGTATGTCACTAGAAACCTTGAAAATAACGTTCGGCCGCCGGCAATTAGTTGGGGAAACATATCATCAGGTAATACAAGCTTACTTTTAGAAAATGATTGGCAAGGCACCCAAGATATTTCCTCAATTCTTGCTGTCGAAGATACAATAGCATTTCTAGAAGATAACGATTGGTTCAATCAAATTATACCTAAATGCACAGAACTCATAAATGATTTCAATTCTGCAATTCTCCAACTAACAGGCATGAAAAGCCTGTACGACAACGACTACTTTGAACCTCCTCAAATGCGCTCATTTTTATTACGGAATGGGGATCATTCATCATTACACAACAGACTATTTCATGATTTCAAAATTGAGTTACCCGTTTTCATGGACTACGAAGACCATTTTTTCCGAGTTTCGGTACAAGGGTATAATGATCGGTCCGATCTTGAGAGGCTAATTAATGCCCTAAAAGAATTGCTTTAAATAAGTCATTTAGTAGAGCGTAAATAATCCATTAAGAGTCGAACACCAACTCCAGTTCCCTTATCGCCACCTTGATAATCTCTTTGGGCGGCTCCCCATGCGCTACCCGCAATATCTAAATGTACCCAACTGGTTTCGGATACAAAATATGAAAGAAACGCACCACCTGTCGATGAACCGGCGCCAGTTGATGGGCCGCTTATATTTCTTAAGTCTCCAACATTTCCTTTCATTTCGTCTTTGTGGAGATCAAGAATGGGTAAGGGCCATACTCCTTCAGAGGTTCTCTTGCCAGATTCAATTAACTCATTAATTAATCCATCATCATTCCCCATCGCCCCAGTCAATTCGTGACCGAGAGCCACCACGACGGCTCCAGTAAGCGTTGCCAAATCGATCATGGAGTCAGGTTTGATTTTCTTTTCTGCATAACATAGAGCATCCGCAAGAATCAAGCGGCCCTCTGCATCGGTATTCAACACTTCAATCTGAAGCCCATTAGAGGCTCGCACTATGTCGCCAGGTTTGGTCGCTTTGGCGTCTGGTAAATTTTCTGAAGTTGGCACCAATCCGTGAACCTCATGGTCTGCGCCGATCGAAGAAAGCACATCAAAGACGCCAAGAACAGCTGCGCCCCCAGACATATCGTATTTCATTTCATCCATTCGCGAAGATGGCTTTAAGCTTATTCCTCCCGAATCAAAAGTTAGACCCTTTCCTACAAAACAAACTTTTTTCTTAGCTTTGGTTTTTGGCCGATATGTTAAATGAATTAAATAGGCAGGTTCGATAGATCCTGAAGACACAGAAAGAAGAGATCCCATCCCTAACTTTTTCATTTCCGCTTCGTCAATAATCTTTAAAGTAATATTGCTAGATCTCTTCGAAATTGCACGGGCCTCTCTAACCATATCCCTAGGCCTCATTTTATTTGCAGGGGTGTCCTGCAATCTTCTTGCCACACAATTACCATTGCCAATAGCTACCCCTATATTAACCCCGTTCATGACTTTAGGATCTGAATGAAAGGTTATTCGCTTAATTCTGAAGTCAGATGTTTGTCTAAAAGTCTCTAGGCTATAAGAGCTCATCACAGCACCCTCGGCCAAGGCTTGACCTAGAGAAGATGGGATCTGATTAAATTTTTTACCAATCCAAAATGTAACAGTTTCCTTCTTTTGTTTTTTTGTCTCATTGATCGCTAGCGCAGCCGAGCGCCGAACTCTTTCACTGTCAACCTTTTCTAAATCGCCTAAACCCACCATAAGAACTTGCTGAAAAGGACCTTCGATTGAATCCGTAATTCGGGCCTGACCAAATTCCAAATTCGTATCCTCTACTGATCCTATTGGGAGTTTCACTCCAGATGGAAGTTTGATTTTTTTTCCTTTACACCCAAAAACAACGAGAACTTCAGCCTTGGTTGTTCTCGCATTAAGAGATTTTTTAAGAATTTTCATATTTCGATTATCGCCCTAAAATTATAGCGTAACCAGACATAAAGAAATAATCTGCGTAGAAAACTAAAAGTCTTTTCCTACGCCGACAGAAACAAGGTTTCCTTCAGCGTTTCTGGTGTAGAGGATGCCATTGGCAAGAACTGGAACGGTCCAGCAACGTCCTCGGTTAACCTGTTCTCGAGACAAGCTTTCAAATTTTTCAGGTGATGCGACCCCCACCGCAATCTCACCGCGTTCACTTAAAACAATTAGCTTGTTCCCTGCAGCGGTGATTGTGCCACAGCCGAAACCAGCTTGTTTCCACTTTACCTTGCCAGTTTCAAATTCCATACAAACGAGTTCCTTTTTCTCTGCACCATGAGTATTGCCTGTAATTCCAAACAAGTGCCCATCGATGACAACACAATTTGCCATGTGATTACTGAGGGATTTATTAGTATAAACTTGATTAAGTTTATCACCATCGAATGTATAGAGAGCGCAGCCACGCCCATACCCAGTTGAAATAAAAATCTTATCCCCATTAACAATTGGTGTAGTGGCGTTAGTAGCAAAGCGAGTCTTCCACTCGGTTAAAGAAACTTTTTTGCCGGTCTTTGCCTCCAGTATTAAAAGCCCCTCAGTTTTTAATGTAATGACCAAATCTTTATTTTTGTAATTAAAAACCACTGGGCTTGCGTAGGCTGGCCGGAATCGATCACTCTTCCATATTATTTTTCCATCTTTCAAAGAGTACGCAATGGTATGCGCCGCCTCTACAATAATAGTATCTTCAAAAATCAAAGGTGACCCTGCAAAGCCCCAATCGGCAGGTTTAGACATATCTGAATCCTTTAAAACATCTCTTTCCCAAAGCTTTTTACCATCTTTTATCTGATAAGATTTAAATTTTCCATCTTTTCCAAGAGTATAAACGACGCCTTTATAAACCGTAGGAGTGGCAGCGGGACCACCCTCATGCAAATTTGGTAACAACTCCGCTTTATAGGTATCAGACCATATTTTTTTCCCAGTTTTGGCATCTAAACAATATACCGTTTCAGATCCACCTCTTCTTCTTCCGTCATGACCAAGAGTAAATATTTTACCGTCGGAAACAGCGACCCCGGCAAAACCAACTCCAACCTTTGATTTCCAAATTATATTACCAATTTTTTCGTGATCCCACTCATCCTCTAGTGAAATACCATTAAAATTGGGCCCCTGCCAGTTAGGCCAATCGGCTGCTAAAAGAGGCAAAGGCAATCCTAATATTAAACAAGTTGTTAAGATTTTCATTTCTCAAATATAGCCATGATCATGGATAGAGTGCAACCTAGGGATCAGGCGTTTTTTCTTGGACAAACGTGTCCTCATTATGGAACCATAATCTAGACGTGCCATTAGAAGAAATTGATCTCCATCTAAATCAGAATGAGCTTCCAGCAGATGTTAATGATTTTCTAGTAGAAGCTGATCGAAGAATTGATGAACTCTTTGATTCCGAAAGAAATCGCAAAGTGCCTCGGTTCATCCCTTCGAATGCTGAATTACTATACAATCATCTTTCTGCAATCATTTCAGAGGATATATGTTTAGGGAACAATTACTGCGAGTGGGGAAGCGGGTACGGCGTAGGAACATGTCTTGCATCAATGCTTGGGTTTAAATCATTTGGAATAGAGATAGAACCTTCCCTAGCCGATGCATCAAGAACATTAGCCGAGGAATCAAATATCGAAGTCACTATACTCGAAACTGATTATATGCCCGAAGGGTTTGAATGTTATGAGGGATCAGGAGGAGCCGAATTAATAAGACCAGAAAATTATGTGCTTGGTTCTAATCAGCCGATGGATATCACTTACGATGGAATGGATGTCAACCTAGATGAGATAGATGTTTTCTTCGTCTATCCATGGCCTGGTGAACAGGAATTTATGCAAGAATTTTTCGAGGCCGTTGCGTGTGATGGAGCCGTATGCCTTATATATCTTGGTGATGATGAATTCGGACTCTATCGAAAATCAGCAGAACCCTTCGATTGAATTTTAAGATTTAGGCGTTGCTTCAAAAATAACTTTGTACTCCTTTTTCGGATCACATGTTTTGGGATTAGGAATCATTATAAAATCGTCTGTTATGACAGGGTTCAATTCTGTTCCATCTAAGATTTTGATTTCTGTGATTCTTTGATCAAAAAAATGCACTATGGGTCTCCAACCTCTTTGAGAACCATTCATATTGATTGGTTCAAAAGATTTTTTTCCTCTAAGTGGACTCAGCTCAAATGTATAAGTGGACTTTTCTTTTTTTAAAACCTGTCTATAAGCAAGCTCTCCTTCAGCCATCTTAGCTTTCCATGCGGGGTCTCCATAAAACACAACGGCATCCCGATCAAAAAGTAAGCCAGCGGCATCCTGTCTTGTGAGACCAGCCATCTTGGCCTCTTTAGTAATTTCGATCTTGGAAGCAATTGCCGATGCCTGTTCAGGATTTATGATTTCTTTGGCAGCCACTTCAGGAAAATATTTCTGTAGCCTATAAATCAAGGCATGGTGATTAGCAAAGAAAGCATGAGCAAAATCATAACGTCCTGGCTGCTCCACAAAATAATCAAGACACCCCCATCCTGCGTATCCATACCAAGTCGGCACGGTATAACCTAGCATTTGTCGAACTCCCCCGGTTTTTAACCAAGCTAATGCCATAGCTTGCTGACCATCGATATGGCCCATCAAACAATTTCCAATGGGCATATAAACTTTAGGGTTATTCGAACTGATCGGAATGTTCCTACCACTTGTATCCTGCCCATAAAGGTTACCATTTTTGCTTTTGAAATATCCATTCTTGTACCTAAAACCTATTTGCCAACCTCTTTCAGTGGCGTGGCCTGACGTTACGAATAGTTGTGCTTTATAATCATTTAAAGATTTCACCAATGCTTCTGTACTATCATCTGGCCCTTGAGATTCTGAGGGGCTTCCGTTTCTCTTCTTTTGAACAATTTTACCTTTGTTTAATTCACAATACCAGATGCCTTCAACGCAGTGATCTAAAGCAACTTCCGTTCCTGAAGCGACCCTTTCAATAGTAAGTGGCTTGTTCGTCTTTGCAATGCTAAGTGCATTAGCGGCATCATAACCTGTAAGAATGCCCCATATTGTATCAGTATAAGGATCCTCATCGAGGTTTCTAGTTAACTGATGAATCTTGGATACCCACTCCCTTGTCACTTCTTTATGATGAGCAACAAAACACGTGTACTTCGGCGCACTTTTCTTAAGCTCTAAAAGGACCTGCTCAGGTTTGCCCTCCTTAAATGAAAAGATTTTACTATTTTTATGCTTTTCGGACAGCGCATCAATGACTTTTACCCATGATGGATTAGATAATGTCGTATCTGAACTTATGATGGCGTAATTAATTGAATCAGCTGACGCTAATCGAAGTACACAAACAAAACTAAATAATAATAAAAACAGCCTATTCATTAATCTTTTCCTGAGGGTTTAAAAGTGGATCAACTAATAATTGATACTAATATCATAATATCATTGATTAAAATTTTAGAGAAGCACCAAAGATAAAATTGAGGCCAGGCTCATTTTGACCAGATCCATGAACTCTGTATTCTTGATCTGTGATATTTTCAATTGATGCAGTTAAAAGCGTTTGCTCATTTAATTGAAGCCCATATCTAAAATTGAAAATTGCATATCCGGGAGTCCCTCCCGGAGGAATTCTCTGGGTATCACTTCGATCTCTTGTATTTAATGTGTCCTGCCTATCTGAAATAATACTACTTAACTCAATCCACTGAGAATCACTCAAGTCATACCTGAATCCTAAATTAGTGGTAACTGGTAAAAGTCTGCTCACAGGCTCACGACGGGTTAATAATGAAGAATCTGGATAAGTATCCACCATTCCGTCGTTAAATGCTAAGGCACCAAACACATTCAACCTATCATTGATGTGATATGATGTGTTCAACTCAAGGCCATAAACATAGCCCTCAGAACCATTTTTTTTGATTACTTCATATTCATCCTCAATAAGCCTACCCGTTGGGGTACGTACAATCATATCACGAATATCTGTGTAGAATACTGATATACCAAATTCCAAATTATCATCATCAAAACTCGACCCTATCTCATATGAGAGAAACTTTTCAGGGTTAAGATTAGGCGATGGAGTTTCAATTTCGTTTGATCTTGCCGAATCCAGCCTTGATAAGTCAGAAAAATTAGGCGCTCTAAAGCCCTGAGAAAGACCTGCATAAATGTTCAGTTTATCATTTTTCTTATAGATCCCCCTTAAACTATTAGAAAGATTATCCCAATCATTATTCAATTGATCCTGCAATCCCGTTTGAGGGTTCTCATATCTGCCTATGTTGGCATCAATGTGGGTGAATCGGCTGCCTATATTAAGATCGAAACGATCATTTAGCTCTATAATATCCTGAACAAAGAACCCTAATTGCTCGTAAGTTGAGTCATCTCCAAATGGACCCTGAATTCGTTTTCTAACAACATTTCCATCTTTATCTAAATCACTTCGAAAAGTATCCGCTCTGTCCTGATAATAACTTGTCCCGTAAGTGATCTTGCCTAGTGCCGTATCACTTTCCATTTGAATCCACGATCCAAAGCTATCGAGATCAAAACCCTGAAAGTCTGTCTTCTGGTTTGCCTTAATTCGAAGCCTGCTCTCCCCGTGATTATGCCAAGATAGATTAGCATGTATTCTTTGGAATGGACCTTCTAGGTCTTCAGCTTTAATTTGTGCGTAAGCGAGTGTCCGTGATTGATCTCCTGAACGTCGTAACTCATTACCAATAGAAGTACCTTCCCAAGACTTACTGTAAATAGTCTTGTGAACTCTCCAGAGATTATTTTGTTCAAATTTTTGGAATGAAAAAATACCATGAACATTTTCCTGAAAATAGTGATCAATACGCAAGTCCATCCCGTGTTCTGAATAACCTGTAAAAGGGAGTTCCCCAATACCAGAGGCTCTTATATTTCCAATGCTCCGATCAGTGTATCCCATCAAGACACCAGTTTTTTGACCTATTCCTACTAGCCCTTCAATCCTGCCAGTATGGCTCCTCTCTGCCATTGAACCTCTATAAATTATTTGTCCTTCTACAAAAGAACGGTTCTCTTCGTAAGATAATGGTGAAGAGTCTTTAGTAATAACATTGACTGTGCCACCAATTGCATCACTCCCATATAAGACCGATCCTTGCCCTTTAATTAATTCAATTCTTGATGCAATTAAAGGATCCACAGTACCCCAATACTGATTAGGTCCTTCTCGAAAAGCGGCATGATTAAGGCGAATGCCATCAATGAGAAGAAGGTTTCTAAACCCTGTAAACCCTCTAATAAATGGTGACCCTTTTCCATTAGCTGTTTTCTGAACTTGGACTCCGGGATTCGATGCAAACACAGAGGGAAAGCCCCTAGGCATATCCTCAAGAATATCTCGGTCACCGATGAGATCGACTGAATAAGGAACATCGCTAATCAACTCATTGAATCGAGTAGCTGTAATTGTTATAGGATCGAGCAATCCTTCTTTTACAACCTCCTGAGTGAATGCAGTGCATAATGATAATGCAAATATTAGAAGAGTGTAGCGCATGGGAATTTGGACGACCACTGTAGCTTAGATATAACTCTAATCTAAATAATTAATTAGGTTTTTTTCCTAATTTTCATTTAAGAAACCAAAACAACTTACCTACTTTAATAGGCCAATCAGTCTTTTAAACCTGTCGCGTTTTTTCTCGCCTCATCATTATTGGTCACAGCAACAACAGGAGAAAAATTTCTGGTGATTGATGTCACTATCTGTACTTGGTGAGGTGCCTTTCCTCTCCATATCTGAAATCTGCGGGTTGAATTATTCCAGTAGACCCATTTTTTATTTTTTGGCGGTACCTTTGCAACAATCGCATTATACCGGCCTTCCTTGGAACCAAAAGGCTTTGGCAAACCAAAATCACCATGCGCCATAGCTAGTCGAATTAAAATCAATTTTGCAGTATCAGTTTCACTGAACCAACCACCAGCAAGATCATAACGATAAACAAGTTCATTTAATTCATGGGTAATCTCAACGAGATTTGGATCCTGATTATTTTGAGCTGAAGTAACCTCGATAGATAATGCGATGATTAAAACCAGCATAAAACCCAACTTCAAGAATTGCCTATTTGTAAACTCTATCACTGTACCCAATATGGTTGAGCATGATAGTGCCCGCAAATGAATTACCACAAATGAATATCAAATTAGTGATTTATTCTCATATCTGAGAATAAATCCTTCATTTTCTTCTTTTGTTGCGCCCAGAACGATTTTCCTTGGCTTCTTTTGATTTTTTAATCTTAGCAGCCTTTTTTTTCGCAGCGCTCCACTTTGGCTTTCTTTTGCGGCGATCTGCTGTGGTTTCATTGGGACGAGCCTTTTTGGGAGGCTTAGAATCTTTCTTTTCAAAAGCCTTTTCAGAATTAGAAGTTTTCCGTCTTTTGATAGGCTCCTCTTCTTTAGAAAATGATTTTTTCCTAGGTTTGAAATCTTTCTTTTCGAAATTTCTTGAAGGTGTTTTTCTTCCTCGCTTAGGAGTTCTTTTCGGAGATCTATATTTTTCATCTCCAGATTCTTCATCTGATTTTCTAAATTTTGATGGTCTATCTTTTCTAAAGGATGGTTTTTTATCAAACTTAGAATCCCTGCGATCTCTGCCATTTGACCTTCGTGGAGCTTTTCGGGCTCTAGGCTTTTTCTTTTCTGCTCTGTATTGAATGAGCTCTCCTTCAAAGCCTTCAATTTCTACTTTGTTAATTTTTTTGCCTAGAAGGTCTTCTACTGCGGACAGTTTTTTGCTTTCTGATTTGCATACAAATGAATGAGCATCTCCCTTTTCTTTAGCTCTTCCAGTTCGCCCAATTCGATGTACATAGTCTTCAGCAACATCAGGTAACTCATAATTTACAACTCTTGGCAGTTGTTTAATATCGATACCTCGGGAAGCAACATCAGTTGCTACCAATACACGAACGGTCCCTTTCTTGAATCTTTCTAATGACCTTGTTCTGTGACCCTGAGTTTTATCACCGTGAATAGCCACAGACTGTATACCATCCTTAGTAAGTTGTTTGGATAGCTTTTCTGCACCATGACGGGTCCTTGCAAACACTAGGACCTGATCCCAATCACCATCATTAATCATATGAACTAAAAGCTCACGTTTTCTTGACCTCTCCACTGGGTGAACAGTCTGCCTGACAAGATCTGCAGTAGTATTTCTCCTAGCAACTTCGATCTTTTCTGGGTTGTTTAAAAAACTTTTTGAGAGTTCTCTGATTTCATCTGAATAAGTCGCAGAAAAAAGTAAGCTCTGGCTCTTAGATGGAATTAAACTAATAATTTTTTTTATGTCCGGCAAGAAACCCATATCGAGCATGCGATCCGCCTCATCTAAAACAAAAGTCTCTATTTTTGATAATTTGATGGTTCCTCTCTCAGCATGATCCAGTAGC
The DNA here is from genome assembly GCA_013911195.1 of Verrucomicrobiales bacterium. Lineage (GTDB taxonomy): Bacteria > Verrucomicrobiota > Verrucomicrobiia > Verrucomicrobiales > DEV007 > EC70. Next base: position 9,528 of record JACETS010000012.1, read on the forward strand.
CTGCCAGGAGTTGCAACCACGATGCCCACTCCTCTTCTAAGTAATCTTATTTGAGGGTCCATCTTAACGCCTCCATATAGAGCACAGGAATAAACACCTAAGCCTTTGCTGTATTCGTAGACGAATTTCTCAACCTGATCTGCTAACTCTCTAGTAGGAGCAATGATCAATGCTCTTGGTGATCGGTCTTTAGTTCGCTTCTGATATTGTGCTTGGAGAATCGGTAGTGCAAATGCAGCTGTCTTGCCAGTACCCGTCTGTGCTCCTCCAATTACATCTCTTCCTGAAAGAACAGCAGGAATAGCTTTGGCCTGTATAGGAGTTGGTTTTTGATAACCTTTATCTTCAACAGCTTTTACAAGTTGCTTGATTAGGCCTAAAGATTCAAAGGATGACATAGACTACACCCACCTACGCCAGTTTTGACGATCATGATAATCAAATTATCAATAATCTTAGCTCTTAACCCTTTTTAGGAATTCATGATCTCCTCAATCTCATCTGCTTCGACTGGAATTGTAGCCATAAGGTCAATATTCTCGTCTCTTCCTATAAGGTAATTGTTTTCCAAGCGACATCCGAAATTCTCTTCTCTAATATAAATGCCTGGCTCTATGGTGAATACCATACCTTCGCATATAGGTTTCCAGTTATCTCCAACATCATGAACATCCAGCCCGATGTGGTGGCTTGTGCCATGCATAAAATATTTCTTATAAGCCGGCTGGTCAGGGTTTTGATTATCTATATCCTTCTGCGATATAAGTTCCAATTGAAGCAATTCGGATTGAACTAATTTACCCACTTCCTCCTGGTAATCTTTAAGGATCACGCCAGGTCTAAGCATCTCATTACATGCCCTCATTGTCCTTAAAACAGCATCATAAACTGCTCTTTGCCTATCAGTAAAGCGTCCATTAACCGGAACAGTTCTGGTGAGATCAGAATTGTAATTAGCATACCTTGAAGCCACATCCATCAGTAGCATTTGCCCATCCTCACATGTGTCATGATTTTCGAGATAATGAAGAACACAAGCATTCTTTCCTGATCCTATGATGGGATCATACGCAAATCCATCGGATCCATGGAGTAAATACTCATGGATTAGTTCGGCCTCAACTTCATACTCTTTGACACCGGGCTTAATAAATTTAAGAACTCTCCTGAATCCAGCTTCGGTTATTTCACAGGCCTTTTTTATCAGCTCAACTTCAATGTTACTTTTGGTAATTCGTAGGTCAGCCAAAATGGGCGCCAATCGCTGATAATCATGTAAAGGATATTGGTTTTTTAAATCTCTTATGAACCTTAAGTCCCTAGTCTCAACTTTATCAGTTGCTCTAGCATGTTCATTCGTATTGAGAAAAACATGATCGGCTTGAGTCATAAGCATTCTTAAAGTGCCCGGGAAAGCGTCAAGCCAATGAACATTATTAATTCCGGAAGTCTCTCTCGCAGATTCTTTAGTGTGCTTTTCTCCTTCCCAAATGGCGATAAGTTCAGAAGTCTGTTTTGTGAAAATCATCTCTCTCTGTTTTTCGTCGGGAGCATCCGGATAAATGATCAGTACCGTTTCTTCTTGATGAATACCACTCAGATAAAAGATATCTGAATTCTGTCTCAAGAGCATAGTGCCATCAGCATTAGTTGGAAGAATGTCGTTAGAATTGAGTATGACCAAAGAGTTTTTGGGGAGCCTTTGCCTGAGTCTCTCGCGATTCTCAATGAAGAGTTTAGGATCAATTTTTTGATAGCGCATGGGTTAATGAATATAATTAAGCAATATTTTGTTACCGGGGGATTATGATATATGAATTTTTAACCAGAAAATGTTTAATTTTTGAAAATTTGTTGGGCATTTTCATGATTCAATAAAGAATTCGCATCCAAGAGGCCACGTATATAACCGGCGGCAAATATTCGACCCTGCATTTCATAGCCAGGATGTTCATTAGATTCACCGATCATGGTCGGAACATGATCCGGTCTAATTGTTCCACTATAATTAATTTTTCTTAGGGCTTGAATAATTGAGCATAAATCGATCTGACCATTATCATGCCAAGTTTCTCGAAATTGATTTGTATTGCCTTTGATATTCCTTAGGTGAACAAAATGTATGGAATTTCCCAACTCCTCGATGCCTTTAACTAAGTTATCTCCAGTAGGCCCCAATGACCCTGTGCAATAACAGATTCCATTGGAGTCACTTGGGACAAGGTTTACCACTTTTTTAAGAGCGGCAATACTGGTCATAATCTGGTCTTGACCCCAAAACCTATCGACTGGTGGATCATCAGGATGTAGGGCAAGCTTAACACCTTCTTCTTCAGCTATAGGTATAATTTCATTAAGGAATCTATCTAAATTTTCCCAAAGCTTCTGCGCTGTTGTATTGCAGCTTGCCCTACCATCGGCATCAGTAACTGTTAGCTGTGGATCATTAACATCAAATCCAGTACATAAAGATCCTCCTCTTTCAGGTATATCTTTTGACGTTCTACACCAATCTTCACTGGGCATCCAATTATAGCATAAAACCTTAAGACCCAACCCCCCCATTTGTTTAATAAGTTCGATAAAAGTATTTATTTGATCATCACGTCCGGATAATCCATGAACGATCTGATCATGTGGAATTTTTCTTTCTATGTGAGTAAGTCTCATTCCAAAGGAGTCGACTTTCTGTTTTAATGATTTCAAGACGCCTTCTTCTAATCCTGGAAAAATGGATACAATCTCTTCGACTCCAACCTGAGCAGCGAGTTCAAGGTTTTTATCGCAGATTGGTGTAAGTAGCATTGAAATACGCATGCTTTTGGCTCTAACCCGAATGGTTCGATGCATCAAGAGTGTTTTCTATTCTTTTGAAAGGTATCCTAGCAATTTTAGGATTCGATCGTTTATTAATTGTGAAAATGAAGTTCAGGACAGCCATTTTGATCATTTGCTATGTTATATGTGGCAATTCCTGTAACGAGCCCCAGATAAAACCTTCAAATGATATCTCTGAGGTTAAAATTCAGAACCCAATTCTCGCGAACGAGATTGTCGCAGAAAAAATTCAATCAAAATTAAACGAACTTGGTTCATTTCTTTTTTCTCAAAATTTACCTGAGCTTCTTGCTAATGTTAATGGGTGGAAAGCGATTTCTGAAAAACTTGAGAGCTCTGTAGAGGATAGTCGAAGGTTGAAAGTCTCTATCCACACGATCAAACATGAAGAAAATAAAATTCATTCTCAGGCAAGAATTGAGCTAAAAGCTCAGTCTATTGAAAAAGAGTTCTTGGGAGTTATTGCCTATTTTGATTGTTATTCTCAGAAATTGGAAAATGAAGAAATTAAAATATTATCACTCGGGGAACCCCAGAACGTCGTCGTTAATCAAACCTCTCAATTATGGTTTTCTGAACAAACCTCTAAGGTAGCTGAAAATGAACCAATTTTTACACACCACCTCTCAAAGGGTTTAGATCATTGGCTTTTAAGAGTCGAGTCAGTTCACGGCATAGATGCATTCATTAATAATGGCCTCGCATTAGGAGATTTTAACGGAGATGGATTAGAAGATCTCTATGTTTGTCAGCCAGGAGGACTACCTAATAGGCTATTATTGCATGCAAAGGGTGGAGGCATTTTTTCATCTCCGGTTCCAGGCTCCGATTACCTTGACCATACTAGCTCCGCTCTTTTTGTAGATATCGATAATGATCAGGATCAGGATCTATGTCTGGCCACTCCTTCAGGTATTGTATTATTGGAAAATGATAACGGTAAGCGATTATTACCAAAAGGAGTGTTACAAACTGATGACGTGGACTGTCACTCCTTAACGGCAACTGATTATGATCTCGACGGGAATTTGGATTTGTATATAACCTTTGCATTAGGTTCTCTTTCAGCAACAGAAGGATCATCTTTCCGGTTCGATGATGCGAGGGATGGCGGAACCAATCAGCTTTTTAAGGGTAACGGCAAATGGTCTTTTTCAGAAGTAACTTCACTAACGGGGCTATCCTCTCAAAATAACCGACATAGCCTAGCAGCAGCCTGGCACGACTATGATCACGATGGTGATCCAGACCTATATATTGCAAATGATTATGGATTTAATCAGCTCTACCGGAATGATCTAAAGAATGGGAAGAGATTATTTAGTGAAATTGCCATGATGGCTGGCGCTCAGGATAGAGGAGCAGGAATGTCCGTGAGTTGGGGAGATTACAATAGGGATGGGCTTTCCGACATTTATGTTGGAAACATGTATTCCAATGCCGGTAATAGAATCACCAGGATGTCGGGTTATCTTGACAAAGAAAATAGTAGTTTGAAAAAGATATATCGCCGATTCGCGAAAGGAAACACCCTCCTTGTCCAAGATAAGGAGGGCAAATTTAATGACTATGGGCCTAGTGTATCTATGGGTCGATGGGCCTGGAGTAGTGTCTTTGCTGACATCGATAATGATGGTTGGGAAGACCTCGTCGTGGCCAACGGTTATATCACAGGTCAAAGAGAAGATGACTTGTGAAGCTTTTTCTGGCGGCAAGTTGTACCGCTTGGTAATGCTGGAATAGGACCAGGAATTGGGAATTCAGATCCTTCGAGACAACTACAATTTATGGTGCGTTCAGGATTATCTTTTTCAGGAAATGAATCTCACGTAATTTTTCAAAACGAAAAAGGCAAAGGCTTTAAAGACGTCTCAAGTATTAGCGGACTTGATTTAAAGGATGATGGTAGGGCGGTTTGCTTTTCTGATTGGGACCAAGATGGTGATCTTGACGTATGGATAAGTAATAGAAATGGCCCACAAATTCGTTATCTAGAGAATAATAATAATACTAATAATTATCTTTCACTAAAACTTATTGGTAAAAAATGCACTAGTGACGCCATTGGAACACGTGTGGTTATAGAAACCGAGGACGGACTTTCTCAAACGCGAACCATTAACGCTGGTTCTGGTTTTCTCTCTCAATCCACGAAGTCACTTCATTTTGGGCTGGGAAAATTTAAATCGGTGACAAAAATAACTCTTTATTGGCCTGGTTCTGAACCTCAAGAAATTGGCAAATTGAGTTCAGGCCATTATTCGATTGAACAAGGCTTTGATCCCAAGACTATCGAAGTGATAGGCTCAGATAAAGAGTTGTCACCCGTTTTGAAAAAGTATGATGACAGAACGTTATTGGCACAAATACTCCCAGTGACTAGTATTTTTAATCTTTTAAAAGAGAATCTCACAAAACCTGTACTCATATCGATCACTCGAAATGAATGTGAGCAATGCCATTACCAAATCAAAGAATGGAAAGAAAGCCCTCCACAGAGTGTAGAACTGAAAATTTTAAATATTAATGACTTAACAGTTAACAACCCTGATCAACTAGAGCTATTTCAGATTACCTATGACCATTTTTATGACGTTATGGCCCGGTCTATTCCAACGCCAATTTCTTTCCTAGTCGATATTGATGGGAATTTAAGATCAATTTATAGAGGGCGAATTAAAAATGAAACACTATCTAATGACATCCAACTCATTGAATCAAACCAGTATAAGAAACGGAATCTTTCACTTCCATTTGATGGAATTTGGGCCTCAGAGAGCAATCCAAATGCAAGACCATTAAACTTTGTAGAGGACTTATTAGATGCAGGCAAAATAACTATTGCCGAAAAATACATTGAATCAGAAAAAAGCATTTTGGTTGAAGATGATGTCTTTCCCATGCTTTTACAAAGAATCGAAGCCATAAAAAAAGAAAGGCAACCCTAAGGTCGCCTTTCTATATTTGAGGGGATCCGGGATGGATCAAAATAACAAATTATTTTTTAGCCTCTTCACGGGCTTGAGCATCCTCCATTACCTTTTCTGCAATGTTTTTTGGACAAGGAGCATAATGAGAAAATTCCATTGAGAATTGTCCTCTGCCTGAGGTCATTGTTCTTAGGTCACCAATATAACCAAACATTTCGCTAAGTGGCGCTTCGCCTTTAACTCTGATGCCGGTAGGATTAGTATCCTGAGCTGAAATCATTCCACGGCGCCTATTAAGGTCTCCAATCACATCACCTACATTATCCTCAGGAGTGAATACATCGAGTTTCATAATCGGCTCAAGTAATTGAGCCCCAGCCTTAGGCATCGACTGCCTGTAGGCCGCCTTAGACGCAATTTCAAAGGCAACGGCTGACGAGTCAACGGCATGAAAACCACCATCAACAAGTGTTATTTTAAAATCCAAACATGGGTAGCCTGCTAAGACACCCTTATCTTTTGAAAGCTTCCATCCTTTTTCAACTGCTGGTATATACTCTTTGGGGACGTTTCCGCCCACAATCTTTGATTCAAATTCAAAGCCTGAACCAGCTTCCATAGGTTCAATGACATAGTCAATCTTAGCATATTGACCCGCACCACCAGACTGTTTCTTGTGTGTATAAGAATCTTCAAGTTTATTAGTAACGGTTTCCCTGTAGGCAACTTGAGGAGCCCCAGCATCGACTTCAACACCATGTGTTCTTTTCAGAATATCAATCTTGATGTCCAAGTGAAGCTCTCCCATTCCCTTAAGAATGGTTTCACCAGAGTCCTGATCTGTTTCAACATGGAATGATGGATCCTCCTTTACCATTTTACCTATCGCTACACCAAGCTTCTCAGCAGCTCCCTTATCTTTAGGCGCAACCGCAATTGATATAACTGGATCCGGAAATACCATTGGCTCTAATGTTGCCGGATTTTTAGGATCACAGAGTGTATGACCTGTTTGAACATTTTTAAGTCCAACCAAAGCCACAATGTCTCCGGCCTGAGCAGAATCGAGATCCTCTCTTGAATCGGCATGCATTTCAACGATTCTGCCCACTCTTTCCTCTTTACCAGTAAAAGTATTTAGAAGATTAACACCCTTTTGGAGGACCCCAGAATAAACTCTAGTAAAGGTTAGAGCACCGTACTGATCATCCATGATCTTGAAAGCAAGGGCACGCAATGGTTTGTCTTTATCAACTATAGCAAATTCTCCAGTTTCATTTCCTTCCATGTCAACCTCCGGTTGAGGTTTGACTTCTGTCGGTGAAGGAAGGTAATCAATCACTGCATTAAGGATTAGTTGGATTCCTTTATTTTTGAAAGCAGAACCACAATAAGTTGGAAAGAAATCAAGATTGATAGTTCCCTTACGAATACATTTTTTAATCGTGTCAATATCTGGCTCCTCACCTTCGAGGTACTTTTCCATTGCATCATCATCCTGTTCAACGGCGGTCTCTATTAGGTCGGTACGATATTGCTCGGCCTTCTCTTTGAGGTCATCCGGTATATCCTGAACCTCAAAATTTTCTGGTTGGCCTGATTCATCCCACACATAAGCTTTTTGGCTAAGGATATCGACGACTCCGCAAAAAGAGTCTTCATATCCAATGGGAATTGTCATCACGAGTGGTTTAGCTGCGAGAACTGTCTCCACTTGATTAACGACTCTATAAAAGTCAGCACCAAGGCGGTCGAGTTTATTGACGAAAATTAAACGGGCTACTCCAGACTCATTGGCATATCTCCAGTTCGTTTCTGATTGTGGCTCTACGCCTCCGGAACCACAGAAAACTCCAACACCTCCATCCAAGACCTTAAGTGAACGATAAACTTCAATAGTGAAATCAACGTGACCAGGAGTATCAATAATGTTAAACCTGTGGTCATCCCAGAAACATGTCGTTGCCGCAGACTGAATCGTGATACCACGCTCTTGCTCCTGTTCCATGAAGTCAGTGGTGGCAGCGCCATCATGAACCTCACCAAGCTTATGAATTTTACCTGTTAGCTTTAAAATACGCTCAGTCGTTGTGGTCTTACCAGCATCAACGTGAGCAAAGATTCCAATGTTTCGGTATTTAGAGAGATCAGCCATATTTTTTAAAAAAACGAGCGCGCCCGATAACCCATTTTTTGCGATATTTCAATGATTATTTGCTAAGGTTGGCCGCTTTAGCCTATTTATTGGGGAAAAAAATTATAAAATTTTAATTAATTATTAATCGATAAGGCTATTTGTGAAAAAGGACGTCCTTAATCTAAACGCAGTTCTTTATCCAAAAACCCCAATAAGTCGGCAAAATCTTGAACAGATAATCCCGCTTCCAAACCATCTGGCATGATAGATTTTCCAGTGCCTTGCAAGCTCGTAATTTCGCTGCGCTTAACGGCTCTTGTTGTGCCATCAAGCAACTTCATGATTAGGCTATTCGAAGTCTCAGATTGAATTAATCCAAAGATGGTCTCACCTTGATGATTTAAATTATAGGCCAAGTATTGAGGTTCAATTGAGGAACTTGGATTTAAAATTGCATCAAACAGGGACTGTGGAGATTTATCAGATAATGCTTTAAGATTTGGACCTACATCACGTCCAATATCATTAAGACGATGGCATGTTGAACAACGGGCTAAGAAATGCAGCTTTCCTTTTTCATAATCACCATCAATAGAAAGTGATGGTTTGAACTTTGAATAAACTAAAATTCTATTGTTTGAGTTAGACTTCGAAAAGATCTCATTTGTTTGTTTTTGTATTTCTTTATTAGGATGATCTTTTAATCTTTCGATACAGCTAGAAGATAATTCTACAGGATTAATTTTTCCCTCTTTAAGTCCATCAATTAAAACTTTAGTTCCATCTTCTTTTGATAAAAAAGCATTCTCAGCAGAGTCCTTGATTCGCGGTTCAAATCCTGGCCACGATTCCAAAATCTTCTCAAAAGAACTGACTTTGCTAAGTTGATTAATAACAGCCGTTTGAATTTCTATAGAACTTGAAGACTTCAACAATGAACTCAGTTGATTCACATACTCCTTACCGAGAAGTGCCATAGCTCCTACTCTTTCGGAATCCGTTTTATTTTTATCAGTGGCTACATTTAATGCAGCATTCTTGGCGCGATCCTGAATACTTGGGGAAGCATGAGTTAACAATCTCCACTTATTCTCATTAGATTTACTATTTAAAATAGAAATAGATAATTCTTCTGCGAGCTTCGGAAATCGTTCACGCATTTTTAATAGACCTTCGATTATTTGAGGACTTAAATTCGCAGTTCTGACAAGCTTATCATAATGAGGAATGGCTGAACTTAATATTGCTGCAGCCATAAAAATATCTGATCCATCTTTCCCCGCAATCTTAGCAAGAGCTTCACCTGCTTCGTTGTTTTCAAACTCTCCAAGAGTATATGCAACCTGAAGTCGAACCTTGAAGTCGGGATCTGAGGAAAGATTGGCAACTTCCGTTGCAAGTTTTGGAAATTTTTCTGACTGTTTTAATGCCATTCTCCGAATAGAAACCTCTTTAGATTGGAACCCTTCAAGAACATCTTTTTTGCTCCATTCTGCTTTGTAGCCATTACGGAAAGATTCTTTAAGAGCAAGATCTCGTAAAATTCCATTAGGAGAATTTTTTGTTACAGAGCCCCAAACATGATTATGGTCTTTTTTTGTTATCCTAAAAATTCGTCCTTTATCCTGACCAGAATAATAATGCGGCTTCAGTTCCTGCTTCCCATTCGGTGGCAGCCAATGAGGGTGTTCAATCATGTAACGGTACATATCAACAACCCATAGTGATCCATCAGGAGCGGTCCTCGACATTACTGGTCTGCACCATCTATCTGCAGAAGCAAAGAAATCAAACCTCCCATCATCAGCTCGTTCCGCAGTATAAGATGGTCCGTGATCAGTTAAAATATGCCTTTGCACAAGATTCGAAAAGGGCTCGCAAGTAAAAGCACTCATTGTTTCCTCAGAATGATCAAACAACTGATGGTCCCGATATATAGATATTCCACATGCCGAGGTATATCGCCCAATCATGTCAAAACCGTGAAACCTTTTTTGTGCTTTACCGGCTGAATAAATCTTTGGAGATTTTCCTCTCAACATTTTACGGGGGTCAGGAGCCGGAATGTATGGATTACGCTTATGATAATGGTCTTGTAAAACGTAATGCCACAAAGGATTGGCATTTTGAACTCCAAACCAATTCCCATCATTATCCCTCACGCGCCCGAACTGTGACGGCCCAGCGATTGGTTCAAAAGACCCATCAGGACGAAAACGGAAGTCACGGGATCCAAGCTTGAATTTCTTTCCATTTTTTACGCTTGTAATGACTGTATTGACCCCAAATCCCGCATGATGACCCCCGCTCGCACAATAGATCCACCCATCTAACCCCCATCTGAGACTATTCACTCTAAGCTGTTGATTATCCTCCACAAAGCCTATAAACCAATCCTCTATTTTATCTGCCTCTCCATCCCCATTTAAATCTTCTGCGTATAATATCCTGCCGGCAGAAGTAACAATTACACCACGTCCCCAAGACATCACTCCAGTCGGAAAGGAAATTTTTTTGATAAGCACTTCTCTTTTATCAGGAAGATGATCACCGTTAGTATCGACAAGTTTTACGATGCGGCCTGAAACGCCATTTTCACCGGAAGGATAATCTCCCATTTCAGCGACCCATATTGATCCATCAGCAGACCAATCAATTCCAACAGGATCCATAACGAGCGGTTCATTGGCCACTAATTCAATTTTATAACCTTCTGGAACTTGAACTTTTTTAAGACTACGATTTGGATTTAATGATGGAGTATCGGGTACTGGTATAATTTCTGCAGTTTCATAAAGGGCCGCAATCTCAACGGCTGATAAGCACCTATCAAAAAAAGCAACCTCATCAATTCTTCCCTGAAAATTTGCGAAACCATCATTACGCCCTCCAATAAAGAAATGATCCGATCCAGAATAGGTAATATCCAGGTTACCTGAAATTTCCTCTTTACCATTAATGTAAGCTTTCACCCTTTTATGATTTCGAACAAATACGAGATGATACCATTGGCCCTTAACCAAGTCCTGCTTTCCGTTAAGTAAATCATTGGATTCATTGCCATTGAAAAGAATGAGTTTTCCAGAATGACCAGCTAAACCTCCAATTCCCACATGGTCTCCCGGTGCATTCTTGCTCTCGGGCTCCCCTCTAGATAAAAAATAACCAGTAACCGGGCGAGCATCATTGCGTAGTCCGTTTCTAAACCATAATGAAACCGAATAATTGTCATCAGTTTCAAATTTTGAATTAATTCTTCCTCCGGCAAAATTTGCAGATCGACTCTGATGCATTTTCGGAAATCCACCTCCCTCGACTCCAGGCAGGTGGCAAACAACCCCATCCTCAAAATCCTTACCGGGTTCAAGGTTTCCAAGCCTCCAAATCTTAGAGGGTTTCAAAACATTAATAGCATGGGCATATTTACCAACAGGTTCTGTGTATTTTTTTCGGGGTTTACCCGAAATATCTTCAAGCATTTGTATCAAGTGAGATGTGATTTTTTTCTCTGCACCAATTTCCAATCCTGCCGTCACTGATGGCCAAGTTGTATATCCCCCAAGAAAGTGCTGTTCCGCAGGCGGGATATATCCATCTGCCCCATTAGCCAGCTCTATATTCATCACTGTACTCAAAGGGCTCCAAGATTTAAGCTTTAGACCCGTCAACGCATAGACCTCATTTGGCATTGTCGTGATCCCAAAATCACCAAAACGAATAGCTTGAAGAACGATCTCTACCTTAGGGTTTTCATGAAGGTATAACGCCTGCCTGGCATATACTTCAGCCTTACTCCTAGGAATGTTATCTTTGATTCCCTTTGCAATTTCCTTCGCCCAATTCAGACGCTTTTCATCTGGAACTCGGCAATTGATCTCGACACGTCTCTCTTCCATTGAGATGGGAAGGTTGTCAGAATATTTTATAGCTGAAAGTGACTGAGTCGAAAGTTCGGTCAATTCTTTTACATATCTCTGAATACTTACTTCACTATCTTCTCTAGGCTTTCCATAATCAGCCCTCCATACATCACCGCTGGTACCTTGTGATAATGCGACGACACATCCATTACCTAATCGGGCAGACATTTCTTTGGAGTATCGGCCAAAATAGTCCGAAGAAATGCCGGAATGCCCACTAAAGTAATGCATTGAGAAATTTCCTAATACCGCGATCGGCTCATTAGTTTCGGAGACTAGGGAAAATAGCGTAAACCAAGGATCTGTAGGGCCTGTTTCTCCGGTAGCGTTTGGGTTTTGATAACCTGGATGCATGTTAGCTCGAATTGTTTTTTCGCCAAATGGGTCAGTTCCGGTTCCAGGCCAAAACGCCCATCGCCTTGGCTTTGTATAGCCAGATCCATCAAAAACAGACCAACCAGCTTTAGCTGGTCGCAGATTTGAGTGTGCTTTGATAATAGATTCAGCGATCTTGCCAGGAAGAAATTTTGAATAGTCTTCATCCTTATCCGTTCCAAGACACAAGTCCATCACACTAGGTGCACTATGTGTATGGGTTGCACTTATGAGAATTCTATTTTTGCTGATACCAGTCTTAATGAATACTTCTTCTTTAACTGCATCACATAAATGGGTTGGAATCATGCAGCTATCCACGACAGCGATAGCAATAGTTTCTTTCTTATCAGAAATAACGATCGCTCTAGAATGTAATCGGTCTGCAATGATTCGTACCTTGTTGGTTAAAAATCCACCGTTAACAGTAACCGGTAACTTCCGAGGTGTAATATCAACTTGTGCCGCTCCAGCGCTCAGATCAGCCAGAGCTTTTTGATTAGCTCCTAGAAACATCGAAATGACGATAAGAAGGGAGCAAAGTTTCATAAAATAATTCTACCAATAAGCAAAATAAAAAGAAAGCATTGATCTAATTGATAACGACAAGACTTATATCAATGATGTATTGAAAAATAGACTTGCGCTGAATAAATGAATATTCAGACAATAGCGATATGCTGAAAAGCTCTTTTGCTCTCCCTAGTTTTTTTTCTCGATGTCTTACCTTCGTAATATCGATTGTTTTTTTGTACAACTTCTCGTCTGCCAAGGAGCGCCCTCCAAATATTGTCTTAATCCTTGCCGATGATTTGGGCTATGGGGACTTGGGTTGCTTTGGGCAAAAAACCCTTAAAACACCTCGACTAGATACGATGGCCAAAGAGGGTATGAAATTGACCCAATTTTATGCAGGATGCACAGTTTGTGCTCCTTCAAGAAGTGTCCTAATGACGGGCAAACACATGGGTCGTACAACTGTTCGCGGTAATTCCACGAAACCGATAGTTATCAAACCTGGCCAACAAACTCTGGCCACAGTCCTAAAAAAAGTTAACTACTCAACTGCTTGTATTGGTAAATGGGGAATTGGAACACCAGATAATTTCACCAATCCCAACGACGTTGGATTTGATCATTTTTATGGGTACATCAATATGTGGCATGCACATAATTTTTATCCTGAATTTCTGATCCGTAATGGCAAAGTGGAGAGGTTACAAAATGAGGTAGCTCCGAAGTGGAAGCGTTGGCAGGACCCAAATCTCCCACAGTCCGGTCAGGGCGTTGCATCAAAAAAAGTTCAGTACGCGCCGGATCTTTTCACAAAAGATGCCGTTCGCTTCATTAAAGAAAACAAGAACAATCCTTTTTTCCTCTATTTTGCAATGAACGTTCCACATACTAATAATGAAGCTGGTAATCAAGGCATGGAGGTCCCTGACATTGGTGAATTCGCCAAAGAGGAGTGGCCGGAGCCAGAGAAAGGATTCGCCGCTATGATCCAAAACATCGATCGGAACGTGGGTCAGATCCTCGACTTGATTACCAGACTGGATCTAGCCAAGGACACTTTAGTGCTTTTCACATCAGACAACGGCCCTCATCAGGAGGGAGGTCACCAGGCCGACTTTTTCAATTCAAACGGACAATACCGTGGAATTAAGAGAGACCTTACAGAGGGTGGTATTCGGGTCCCTACTATCGCTTGGTGGCCAGGAACAATTAAGGCTGGATCCGCCAATGATCACCAATGGTACTTTGGAGACTTCATGGCAACATTTGCCGAATTGGCTAGGACCGAGGCCCCGGCAGACATCGACAGTGACAGTTTTGTATCAACTCTGCAGGGTAATCCTCCTGAAAAACAATGGGTCAGAAAGAGTCAGCTTTACTGGGAGTTTCTTGAGAGAGGGTCCGCCCAAGCTGTGCGCTTTGGAAAATGGAAGGCTATTCGTAAACCCATGTTCACCGGACCTATTAAGCTTTATGATCTGTCCACAGACCCAAAAGAGGAAAAAGATTTCTCCACAAAAAGACCTGATATCGTCAAGCATATTGAAAGCTTGTTAGATGAGTCACATAAACCCGATCCAAATTGGAATGCCTTGGGCCGTTCGAAGTAAATTTCATCCTAAAAATTACTTCATGAAACACAAAGCCTCAGACTTCACTAAGAGTTTCACTGCTTCCTCCAAAGCTATCAGCCTTGACGCCTAGTTTATGAAGCATGGTTAGATAAAGATTGGAGAGAGGTAGTTCAGTATAACTCATTTCACCTCGCCATCCTGAGTCACTACTAATACCAGAAGTCGACTGATTTTTCTCGTTGCCCTGACCATACTTCAGATATTGACCATGCTTAAAACCGAGCTTACCGCCGCCAAGCAGAAGGAGTGGATAGTTACGTGAAAGATGAAAAGCGCTAGATGCTGATCCGAAAAGGAGCGCAGTGTGATCTAACATATTCCCCTCGCCTCCAGGTTCGGGAGTTTCCTTAAGTCGAGTAGCAAAACGGCCAAGTTCCTCATTAATGAAACGGCAATATTTTCCAAAATTCTTATAGCCGTCAGGTTTCTTAGTCTCATGAGAGAGTTGGTGAGTCAGCTTAAATCCCACAGCACGCGCAAGGTAGTCACTGATACCCACTCCATTTTCTCGCCCGAACTGGTAAGTGGCCACCCGCGTCGAATCAGTTTTAAAAGCGAGATAAATCAACTCATACATGGTCTGTAAGAACGTGCGAGGATCCTCGGGTGTAATGTCTAGCTTAAGATGATCCACATCCACCCGCGGCAGAGGAATATTTAACCACCTCTTGGATCTCTCAATTTTAACTTCAGTGTCGCGCACAGACTGTAGATACTCGGCAAGGGTTTCTTGATCATGCTTGGACAATGAACGCTTGAGAGAACGAGCATCCTGCATTAGCTCGTCAAGAGCACTCTGACTAAGAGCCAATTGGTGAGCTGCGTCAGGACCATCTTTGACAAAAAGCATATCGAAAATTCTTTTAGGCTTATGCTCAGCTGGAATAGGTTTTCCATTCCGGTTATAGGACATCGTATGAGCACCACGAGGAGATCCAGTCCCACCATCCGTAGACATTACGAGAGAGGCATGACGAGTATGCTTTCCAGCGTGTTCAGCAAAGACCTGATCAAGTGAAATACTGTTTTGATAATCTCCATCTGCCCCTGTATCAGCCCCTGTAAGAAATTGGTCCGCATTAGCATGTCCATGTACACGTCTTACAGCCGGATGCGATAAACCTGAGAAAACTGTTAACTCTTGTTTTAGTGGTTCAAGAGTTTCCATGCATTTTGTCAGAGTAAAGTCCTTACCGGCTCCGTGAGGGAACCAACTCCAATCATTAAAAGATGGATCCTTTTCTAATGGCATTGGAACACCATCAGGTAAATAAAAGCAGGCCAACCTTTTGCGCTTCTCTTGAGGGCTTGCAGCGGACGCTATTTGATTAAAAGATTCAAACCAAGGCAGGGCCAGGGCCACGCCAGAACCACGCAGAAATTTTCGACGATCCAGTGAAGATATTTTCATGGTCATTTATTCTATTATCCTATTTTAACTGAAATAAATCACTTTGCACGATAAGAATTACAAGATCGGCAAGACCGTCGCCACGCTCTTTTAATTCAGAGGAAATTTTCTCAACAAGAGAGCGGTCACCAAATGTTAAAGGTCTTCCAAGAGCATAGGAGGCCATTTTATAACACAACGCCCTAGCGAATTGATCCTGACGATTCTCCATTAAGTAGTCTTTGAGTCCCTCAATTCCTCTTAATTCATGTTTGTTGTATAGCTTACTCGTAGAATCGACTGGGTTTTTACCAATAGAATCACGCCATTTACCAACAGCATCAAAATTTTCAAAGGCTATTCCCCAAGGATCTATTTTCACATGACATGACATACAAGCCGGGTCGTTTCGGTGATCTTCCATTCGCTCTTTGAGTGTAAGCTTAAGAATTTCTGGATCCGCCAAATCAATTTCTGGAACAGCTGGCGGGGGCGGGGGCGGCGGATCATTAAGAATATTTTCTAGAAGCCAAATCCCTCGCTTCAGAGGATGGGAATCCTTACCGTCTGAATTCATTGCCAACAGACCTGCCTGAGTAAGAACACCTCCTCGTTCTGAACTAAGGGGTAATTTAACAGGTCGAAATTCATTACCAAATACTTCCGGTAAATTATAATGCCGTGCGAGCCGATCGTTAATCACTGCATAATTAGAATTCAAAAAATGCATAATTGAGTCATTATTTTTCAGCACCTCTTTAAAAAAAGCTATCGGCTCTTTTGTCATTTCCTCCATCAGCAATGGATCAACATCACGATATGTTTTCTTATCTAACTTGAGAAAATCAAGTGACTCTAGACCTAACCATTGCCGTGTAAAATGGTGGGCAAATCTTTCAGCCTTTGGGTTGGCTAGCAATCGACGTGTCTGCTCCCTAATGATTTTCGGATCTCTTAATTTTCCTTTGGCAGCAATTTTTAGAAGCTCATCATCAGGAGAGCTGCTCCAGAGAAAAAAGGAAAGCCGGCTTGCCAAGTCGAAATCTGAAATGGGCTTACTTACCTTCTCTTCATTGCTGCTTTCGAGGGATAGATACAAAAATTTAGGAGATGATAATACGGTGGCGAGAACCTCTAAAATAGCCTCCTGAAAATCACCGCATTGAGGCCTTATTTTTGCAAAAAGACGCAACTTTTGATCAACCTCTTCTTTAGTTATGACTCGACGCCAAGCGCGTTGCATAAAATTAGTCAAAATTTCCCGCGCATATTTTTTTTCATCATCTTCATATTGGCTATCAATGAATATTTGTGAGTGAGATTTTGGAGGCCATACTTCATGGTGAGGTGCGGTGATTTCTAGGTAATCAAATTGCACGTCAACAGGCACACTTGAACAATTCTTAAACGACAAAAACTCTGCCGGGTTTGGCAACTGACCAAGTTTCTGAATGTGGCGATACGCATTACGGGCAATTTCACTCAACCTCACATCCCAGTGATAAAATTCAGGCTTGTCTGGAGGAGCAGTTACTGTGATATCATGATCACTTGCTCGAACCAAAACCCGAGAATCATTACTTGCTTGGTTTCCAAAAAATAATCTTAGTGTCGGCGAATGTTTACTCTCTAGGTTTACTTTAGAAGCTCGAATACGAACTCGCATAGTGCCAGCATCTGGAAGACCATCTCCAACATCAAAAATATATCGCTTATTGGGTGGAATCACCACGACCCCAGTGGAAATTGGGGGGATGTCGGGTTTAATTTTAATTGGCTTCCATGCATATTTAGCACCACCATAACCCCACCGAGTTCCGATACCTTGGCCGGTTAGTTGATTCTTGAAATGAGCATCATTTAACCCTCCTAAGTATTTATTACCCTGATTTTTTAAGGCCTCCTTGAGAGCAATATTTTCATTTTCTATCTGCTGAAGAATGTTTTCAACGTTTGCCACATATTTGGCATCGATTTGAGCGGCTGCAGTTTTCATGGTTACTCCATAATAAACCGGTCTTGGTTGCTCTCCCCTGATAGTCGCCAAGGCTAAAGCCTTCCGAGCTAATTGCCTGTACTGTTGCAATTGAGTCACCGTCATCTGCAACATTTCAGAACTATTTTTAAG
>JACETS010000120.1 GCA_013911195.1 Verrucomicrobiales bacterium
TCATACAATTCACGCCGTCCTGAAAATTTGGATGTATGGTTTGATTGCCGACAACTGCATTAATGAAATCAGCAACAGCATGTACAAAGGTGTGTTCATAACCAATTATGTGTCCAGGCGGCCACCAGTTTGATGCGTATTGATGGCTTGGGTCAGTTACAATTATTTTTCTGAACCCTTGCTCAGATGAATTGTCATTATTAGAAAAGTAATCAAGCTCATTCATTTTTTCGAGATCGAAAACCAAACTTCCTTCTGATCCATTAATTTCAAACTGGTTTCTATTTTTTCTTCCGCTTGCATATCTGGTACATTCAAAAGATCCAACGGCACCATTGGTGAATTCGACACTCATTATAGATGCATCATCAACGTCTACTTTTTGAGTTCTGTTGTCATTAGTTTTGCGTTCATTGACAAAATGAGCTTGTAAACATCCTATCGATGAAATTTCACCAATCAATAAGTGGGCTAGATCAATGCAGTGAGAGCCTAAATCAATGTGAGGCCCTCCACCGGATAATTTTGAATCCAACTGCCACCCCATAGGAGTGTTAGGGTCGGCGAGCCAGTCCTGTTGGTAGGTGCTTCGAAGATGGTAGATTGTGCCTAGTTTTCCCTCAGAGATCATTTTTTTTGCAAGCACGATGGCGGGGCATCTTCTATAATTATGGTTCAGGTAATTCACAGTATTACTGGAATTTACTGCTTCGAGCATTGATTCTGCTTCGGCTAAATTTAAGGCAAAGGGTTTTTCACAAAAGATGTGTTTACCATGTTTAGCCGCATGAATGACCATTTCATGATGAAGGTGCGTAGGAGTTGCAATATCGACAATATCGATATCGTCTCGTTCAATTACTGATTTCCAATCAGAACTTATTTCACTCCAACCCCAACGATCTGCAAATTTTTTGAGCTCAGTTTCGTTTCTGCCGCAGGCGACTTTAAGAACGGGTTCTGCATTTAAGCTGAAAAAATTTTGAGCCTGTTTCCATCCATTCGAATGTGCTCTGCCCATGAATTTTTGGCCAATGATTGCGATGTTTAGTTTTTTATTCATTCAACTGATTGTCTTTATTGGAGAATAAAGCTTCTTTCGGAATTGGTTGCATTTTGATTCCGGGACCTTTGTATTGTAACTCAAGCCTTTGATCTCCACTGTTCTCAAAGTAAAGTATCTTTATTGGGAAAAAGCCCTTTTTTAGTCTTGTTCTTCCTTCAACTGATACAAATGAATGTAACCCATCGTTATTGATCAACATTTCATCTCCAATAATAAACTGGCTACCATCGTCTGAAGATAAACTAAAGGTGTAGAGACCTTCCTTGTTAATTTTAAGATATCCCTCAAATATTAATCCATAATGATCATTAAGTTCATTGCTCGCAGGATCTGCGGATATTTCCTCTGCCCCCCCCTCATTAGATGAGGTTAATTCGTTGAAGTTTGGTAGTTTGTTCCATTGTCCATTGTAAACCCTATAATTAATTCCGGGAGTAAGCTCTTTCTGTTCGACTGGTTCTATTAAATTGAGTTCTCCCAGAATTAATTCTATGTCTAATGGGTTATCATTCCTCAAAATATTTAGATTGATTTTATCATTCTTATTAAGGCCAATAAGTGAAAAATAATAATCAAAGGGATTTGATAAAGGTGTTCCATTAATAGATTTAATCTTGTCATTAATCATTAACCCAGCAATTTGAGCAGGCGACTTATTGGTAATAGATTTAATTTTTGCACCCTCTGAGAGCATGTCGACTTCAATTCCAATCCAAAATCCATACCTAAGTTCTGGAGATAACAAGTTAGGTAAAACATCACGAATTCTATCAATAGAAATCGCAAAGTTAATGTTTTCTGAGCCAAGTTGCTTAGAAGTGATGGTTCCAATTTGTTGTCCAAGAGCATTAATTAATGGGCCTCCAGAGTTTCCTCCGCTGACGGCAGCACTGGTTTGAATCATCCAAGGGAGAAACGCGGTTCCTGTGGATGTGGAACGATTAAGTCCACTAATGACACCCGTTGAAATTGAGTGATTCAAGCCTCCAGGGTTTCCAATAGTGATAACAGGTTCTCCCAATAACAAATCATGACTTCTACCCAGAGCGATTTTTTTTAATTTATCTTTTGTGTCGACTTTAATGATTGCTAAATCCTCAGAGGTCATGGACGCGATGACTTTAAAAGGTTTTGATTGTTTTCCAAAGAGAGTTGCATTCCCTTGAATCATTCCGCTTACAACATGCTCATTGGTTATGAGGTAACCGTCTTCATGGATTACAGATGCTGCGCCCACCTGTAGATTGTAAACTCCCTCTGCGCCTGATGGTCTATAGGTTTGAATGGCAGCAACTGATGGAAGAACGTTATTTATAATTTTAACAGTTCTAGTTTTTCTTTCTGTGGGTACCTTTTCGAGGTCTATTTGAGATGATAGATTTGCTAGAAATGTTATTTTTAAAACCAAAGTAATAAAAATAAAATGAGCCTTCCTATGTAACCTTTTCATTTCTCTCTCACTGCGGGAGTTTTAACATTCAATGTTTAAAAAGCGTTACTCTTTTTCTTGAAGTTTAATTATAGCATTGAGTTCCGCCTCTTTGTCGTATTCAGGATTTTCTTTAGAGGGAATGCTAGCATTGGTTGAGATTCTCCAATCATTGAGTTGAGTTCTTAGTGATTTGGTAATGGAGGGTTTTTTAGTTGATAGGTTGTTTTTTTCACCAATGTCCTCACTCAGATCAAACAATTCAATGTCTTTGTTTTCAAAGTATTCGATGAGTTTCCATTTACCACTTCTGATGACACTACATGGTCTAGATCTAAAGAGCGGGTCTCTTTGTTGATCTTGTCTTTGTGAATAACTTTGAAGATAAGCAGGGAAATGCCAATATATATTTCTAGGTTCTATTTTTTCGCCTTTCAAAAGTGGAACTATACTTACTCCATCAATTTTGGGATCAATTTTATTTTTACCCGTTATTATTTCTTGAAGAGTTGGATATATGTCGACGCCTGTAATTGGAGTTGAACAACGACTTTCGGCTGCCACGACTTTTGGCCAGTTAACAAAAAATGGAACCCTAATTCCTCCTTCATAATAAGTGCCTTTATAACCTTTTAGAGGGCTCATCGAAGTTGCTGGTCCATAGCCTCCGTTGTCGGAGTAAAATATGACGACAGTTCTTTCTTTGATTTTTAAGTCCTCTAATACAGAAATAATTTTTCCTACTCCGTCATCTACAGCCTTAATCATTGCGGCCATTATGACGTGGTTGTGAAGAGTGCCAGGGGCTTTACTTTCAAATTTTAAAATATCCTTTTTTTTTGCCTGTATGGGGGTATGGACTGAAAAATGACTTAAATAGGCAAGCCATTGGGTTTGAGAGTTTTCCTTTATGAATTCTATAGTTTCATTAGTTAGTGTATCTGTAAGGTATTCGTTCTCATTAACTGATTCTAATCCTGAAATTTTTCCATGAGGAGGAAAATAACCTCGTGGAGGGCTCCCAGATTTCGAACCTCCTACGTTCACATCAAAACCATGGTCTCTTGGATCTTTACCTAGATGCCATTTTCCAATAGAAGCTGTGGAGTAACCATGACTTTTTGCAAACTTGGCCCAAGTTTTAACATCTGGGCTCAAGGTGTTTTTTCCAGCAATGTGCTCAAGTCTTCTAAATTTTGGGTTTCCCCTTGGTTTGGTTCCGACATTATATATTTCATGCCTAGGGGAGTATTGTCCCGTTAGCATTGAGGCCCGTGATGGGGCACAATTAGCGGACGAGGCATAGGCATTATCAAAAATCATGCCGTTTTCTGCAAGTTCGTCTATGTTAGGAGTTTCATAGAAATCTGAACCTGCATAACTAGTGTCTCGCCAACCAAAATCATCCAGATAGATAAAGAGGATATTTGGTTTTGAAGCATTAGAAATGCTAATTAGTAAACATAATACAAAAAGGGGCCAGTGCATTAATTGAATTTACAGTTCTTTGATTTTTATATTTCTCCACTGAACCGTAAACGGACCACTGTTTTTGCCGATGCCGTGAACTTGTAACCCAATAATACCTTTGGGGTGAGTTTTATAAATTTCTTCATCTGTGAGGTCTTCGATCATTTCACCATTTATCCATGTTTGGATTCTGTTTCCTTTGGCCAGAACTCTGTATTGGTTCCATTCTCCATCCTTGAAATGTTTATGAGGTTTTAATCTTTCTTTTGGCGTGAGCCAGCCTCTACCTGTCGCTTCTCCATAAACATAGCCGGCTTCAGCTCCATTATTCCCACTAGCCTCTATTTCGATTTGAGGGCCATTTACTCTTCCTCCGTACTTTCCTTCAGGATTTTTAAGCTTTGATCGAATTTGAACGCCTGAGTTTAATCTGTTATGGCATTTAACTTCAAATCTTAGATCAAAGTTGCCATATTCTTTTTTTGTACAAAGAAAAGTGTTACCGCTTCCATCTGCAGTTGTTCCAAGAATATAACCGTCTTTAATCTTGTAGGTAGCAAAGCCACTTTTTATTGACCAATTATCTAAATTTGTACTCTTCTCATCAAAAAGGGTAACAAAACTATCTTTAAGTCCATTTTTTTCGTCATTTTTTAGATTTGTTCCAATCCATTTAGCGAGTGTTGAACTACCTTGTCCATACCCGCCCGGTAAAGGTCGCAGGTCTCTAGTTTGCAATGCTGGAGGTTCACCCCAGTGAGCTGGAAATTTTTTACCGTTAGGGGCTTTAGCCGCCCAGGAATTGGTAATAAAAAGAATAAATCCTAGAATAAGTGAAATTTTTTTTGTCATGAGTGGTTTTTTAACGATTATATATATTATATTTTAGACTAAAAAACTAAAGAAGGTCGATTTATAAAAGATCTTAAAGAAAAATAATTAATATGTCTGAAAAGCCATCGGATGAGGAAAATGCGGAAGAAGGCTATTTTAGCTTTGAAGGAGGTCTTGAACATGATGGAGATGAATCTCAGCTTGAAATTGACCAGAATGAAAATTTAGAGGAGGTCAGAATATATCGTGGGGAGAATAAAGCTTTTGATCAATTAATAGGGGAGGAAGTAGAGGAAGTAGAGGAAGTAGAGGAAGTAGAGGAAGTAGAGGAAGTAGAGGAAGTAGAGGAAGTAGAGGAAGTAGAGGAAGTAGAGGAAGTCAACGAGGAGCAAATAAATAACAAATATGGAATCCAGAAAGAATTACCAATAGGCCTTGTTCTTGAACCTATTCACCTCAATAGAAAATTTAATTATATTTTACTGCTCAAATGGATTCTCACAATTTTATTAACGATCTTTTTAATCTCTTACTTAATAAGTAAGTGTTCGTTCAAGGGTAATGTATCAAGAGAATCTGGGGTAAACAAAAACACATTAAAAGTAAGCAGTTATAAAATAAATCCCATTCCTAGAAGTCTAGATGAAGATTTACCTCAAATTGATTATAGGGCTAGAGATACAATTAAAAAATTTTTTGCCGTGTCTAATAGAAATGAGCTTAATGGAATTATACGATCTTCATCGAGGGTTTTAAATCACATTGAAGACCATTATTCTAGGAACACATTTTCAATACCTAAATTAGAAAGTATAGATTCAGTTGAAAAACTTGATGGTAATTTGAGTGGTTTTTTTATAGCTAAAATCACTGTAGATGATGTTTTTCGAGCTCGAACGGTTTTATTAGAGGATACAGATAGAGGCTTTCTATTGGATTGGGAGGAATTCGTAAGGTACGGTCAAATGAATTGGGATGATTTTGTTAAATCTGATGGGAATGATGCTTTTTACTTTAGAGTTCGAGCAACATTGGATAGCAATCCAGAATTTGCTTTTCCAGAGCGTTTTGAATGGGTTTGCGTAAGAATAAGTGACTGGAAGTCTGAAGAAGATTTATACGGGTACGTTCGGAAAGATTCAGATATAGGTATAAATATAAATAAACTACTCGATGATGAATGGGAAAAAGAATGTATACTAAAGATATGTTTCCCCAAAGAGCGCAAAGGCGGGATTAACCAGGTGAAAATTGTAGAGTTAATAAACAACAACTGGATAATAAAATAATTTACCCTAAATATTGATATAAGTCCTGAGTTCTTATGGGAATAGAAGATCCAATCATTAAAAGTGGTAATCCTGTTAAGCAGTTTTCATTAATGCTTGAAAATCGGATAGGGGCAATGCATTCAATAATTAAATTATTGGGAGATTCAAATGTCTTAGTCTTAGGCTTGAGTGTGCAGGATTCGTTTGATGTTAATGTCCTTCGTTTGGTGGTTAGTGATCCTGAACTCACAGAAACATTATTCATGGAAAAAGGTATTCCATTTGTGGTTAATGAAATTGTAGTTGTGCGATTAACAGAAGGTGTACCTTCACTGGCTTCATGCCTTTCAGCGTTGAGTGCAGCTGAAACTCATATTCATACTAGTTATCCATTGTTTATAAATCAGAACGGATGGCCTCTAATAGCTTTAATAGTCGAGGATTCTGATTTTGCCGCTTCTGCACTGCAGAAAAGAGGGTTTAAGATTGTTCTTCAAACTGATCTGAGTAGATAGTTGTGCAAACTTAGTTAATTGCAATGTTGGCTAGATTTAGAGCGGCTGCAGGGGTGCTTTTCATGTGACAAATTTTTCGAAATTTGAGCCATTCTTTCCCATCATTCTCTAAAAGGTCTTCAATTGTAGATCGTATTTTTTTAGGTTCAAAAGCAATTATTCCTGCACCCATTTTAGTTATCATTTCGGCGTTGCCTTCTTCTTGTCCAGGTATCATGGAATCAATAATCATGGGACAAGCTGATGCCATTGCTTCTTGAACTGAGGCGCCTCCTGCTTTTCCTATTATTAAATGGCTTGAGCTTAATAACTCTGACATTTTTTTTGTCCAACCTATAATGGTGGTTCCTTGAGGGGATTCCGATCTGACGATTTCATCTAATCTATTAAAGTGTCTTCCCAAGACAACGGTTAGTGAAATTTTATTGGGAACTTTGTTAGTTAAATAATTTAATTCCTTAAGGGTTGAAGCTACGTGTTGGTTGTTTGATGTGGGGGTGTATAGAAGTTTGAATTCTGTAGGTAATTTTTTTTCAAAGTCCTTTGGTCGACTCTCTAAGAAGCGTGGGGAAACAGGAAAACCCGTTATATGAATTCGCTCACTAGAAATACCATGGGAAATTAATTGTTTTGCAGATATTTGATCCAATACAGCGAATTCTCCTGAAGCTCTGTGAAACCAGGACTTGTTGATGGATTTTGAATCAGTGATCATTGTTACAAATTTGAATGGTAAATCTCCATTGCCAAAAATTCTTTCAATAATGTGTCCATACAAGGGGTAGGTGCTGATGATGACATCAGGTTTTTTTTCTCTTAAGTATTTAGAAAATCCATTAGTAATCGATGGCATGAAATCGAACGATTCATTCCCGAAAGGAAAATTTTCTGCAAGCATGTACATTTTTTTCCAAATTGCAGGCCATCTCGTTGTTACGAGGCGGTATCCTTTGGTAAAGCAACTCATGGTAGCGGGGTGGATTTGTTCAAGAAGGTCAATTAATCCACTGTTTGGAACTTCTAAAGAATTGAAGGCTTCGACTACCCCTTTTGCGGCAGTATTGTGACCGTCACCAAATGAAGCCGAAATTACTGAAACATATTTATCATCCTTGCTGATATTTTGCTTCAAGTGACTAAGTTGTTCTGATTTCACTTTATTCACTTTATTCACTTTATTCACTTTTAATTTAAAAGCTATACTTGAATATCAAGTATGAATGTTGATGGAAAACACTTTAGAACCGTTTGGGTTGATAAAGATGAGCAACCAATGGTCAAAATAATAGATCAAACCAAATTGCCTTTTGCATTTGAGATTGAAAATCTGGAGTCTGTTGAAGCA
>JACETS010000121.1 GCA_013911195.1 Verrucomicrobiales bacterium
TGTTAATCCCGCTTTAGTAGCAGTGGCTGATGTTAATGATAATGCTCTTAATTGGTTTGAATCCGTTTCAAGTTGTACAATTCTAACAGGAGATTATAAGGAATTGCTTCAAACTTCAGACATTGACGTTGTTTATGTTGCTGTTCCTCATAATTTGCATGAGAAGATTTATATTGATGTTCTAGAATCAGGCAAAGACCTTCTGGCTGAAAAGCCATTCGGTATTGATATTGAATCAGCGGATAAGATCGTTAATAAGATCAATGAAACGAAAAGATTTGTCAGATGTAGTTCTGAGTTTCCTTACTTTCCTGGGGCTTTAAGAGTTTATAATGCTGCCAAATCTGGGGCCTTTGGAAGGATTCTTGAGGTTAGGTCAGGCTTTCATCACAGTAGTGATTTGGATCCTGAAAAGCCTGCAAATTGGAAACGACAATCTGCCACGTGCGGAGAAATTGGTGTTCTCGGTGATTTAGGTATGCACGTCTGTCATATTCCATTCCGATTGGGATGGATGCCTAAGTCGGTTTACGCTCAATTGCAGAAAGGGTATGCTGAACGGCCTGGAGGAATATGTGATACTTGGGATAATGCCATGCTTCATACGTGGGTTGATATAGAGGGTTCTGGTCAGGTTCCGATGAGATTAGAAATGAAAAGGTTAGCTCCGGGAGAGACAGACACATGGTTTATCGAAATTCTTGGCACTGATGGTGGAGCCAAATTTAGCACAAAAGAGCCAAGAACGGTTTGGACTTTCTCGCGTAATTCTGAGCAAAAGTGGAGCCGCGTTGATATTGGTTTTGATACCAGTTTTAAAACCATCACTGGTGGGATTTTTGAGCCAGGGTTTCCAGATGTATTAATGCAAATGTGGGCAGCATTTTTTGCTGAGCGAGAAGGTAAACTGGGTGATCACTTCGGTTGCGTTACACCAGAGGAGGCATTTTATAGTCATCAGGTTTTTAAAGCGGCACTAGATTCTCAAAATCTGAACCAAACTATTACTATTGCGAATGACTAACTCAGCTATTTGAAGATATCTGATTAATTATAATTCTGGATGAGTGATAAATGTGAATTAAAGCGTGAAGGTATACTTGCCGCAGGGAATTGGATTGTTGATCATATTAAAGTAATTGATACCTATCCTGATCAGGATGCATTATCTTTTATTTATGAGCACTCTAAATCCAATGGTGGAGGACCTTATAATTTACTAAAAGATCTTGTTAATTTGGGTGCAGGATTTCCTTTAAAAGCTGCGGGTTTAGTAGGCGATGATAATGATGGTCAGTGGATAATTAATGATTGTTTGGATCATGGAATTGATACTTCTGGATTCATCCAAACTAAAAACGCAAGTACTTCCTATACTGATGCGATGACGGTCAAATCTACAGGTAGGAGAACCTTTTTTCATCATGAAGGAGCAAATGCTTTATTATCTGAAAAAGATGTGGACCTCTCAAATATAAAAGCCAAGTATTTTTATTTGGGATATCTCCTCTTACTTAAATCTTTAGATGAGATTCGGGAAAACGGACAAACCGGTGCTAAAGCACTTTTAGCTAAAGCTTCTTCTGAAGGTTATTATACTGTTGTCGATTTAGTTAGCGCTCAATTAGGGGATTACAAGAATGTGGTTGTTCCCTCTTTATCTGAAATTGATGCTCTCTTTTTGAATGAATTTGAAGCTAGTGCTCTTCTTGGTTTTGAGGTGAAAGAAAATAATGTCCAATCACTAATTAAAGCGGCTCGGTCTGTCCTAGATCAAGGTGTGAGGGATTATGTTATACTTCACTCTTCTTTTGGGGCTGTAGCCGTTTCATCTGCAGGTGAAACGGCAGTACAAGGGTCAGTTAAACTTCCTGAGAATTTTATTAAAGGTGCTGCAGGAGCAGGGGATGCTTTTGCTGCAGGATTTATTTTAGGAATGAATGATTCACAATCACTTCAAAGTTGTCTTCATTTGGGGGTTTGCAGTGCGGCAAGTTGTTTATCGGATCCGACTACTTCAGCGGGCGTAATGCGTATGGAACAATGTTTGGATTTGGGAAATAAATATGGATTTCGCCCTTTTGAGTAATTTTCTTAAACGTTATTCTGATAGAGCTCCGAGAGTAACCTCAAAATCTTTACTTTTCTCATCCCTTTCTACTGTAATGCTTACCTTATCTCCTACGCTCTTGGTGTCGAGGATTCTGAAAAGGTCTGATGAGTCTTTTACGGCTTTATCATCAATTTTTTTGATGATATCTCCAAGTGATATTCTTCCATTTGCAGATTGAGTCGTCGCCTTTAGCCCCGCCTTTTCTGCGCCTCCTCCTTGTATGACGTTAAGGATTAGTACTCCACTAGTATTTAATCTAGTTTTGACAAATGAGTCTGGTGCGATATTGATTCCAAGACCCGGTTTGATAACTTTACCAAATTCTATCAGCTGAGGAATAATTCGGTTGATAGTGTCAACGGGGACGGCGAAACCTATTCCCGCATAAGATCCGGTCGGTGAATAAATGGCGGTATTTATTCCTATAAGTCGGTAAGCACTATCTAAAAGAGGGCCACCCGAATTACCAGGATTAATGGCAGCATTTGTTTGAATGACTCCAGTAATGGGGCGTCTAGTAACAGATTCAATTTCTCTTCCTAGTGCACTTACCACTCCTGTTGTCAGTGTTTGATCGAAACCAAATGGGTTACCAATGGCGAACGCTTTCTGGCCGACCAAAAGATTTTTTGATTCACCAACTTTGATCGGTTTTAGGCGATTGTCTGGAGCTTTAATTTTTAGAACTGCTAAATCTTTATCTGGTTCCACTCCTACGAGTTTGGCGTCCCAAGTTGATTGATCCCATAATGTTATTTGTGCTTCGTCTGCTCCTTTAATGACATGATAATTAGTAACAATGTGTCCATCTGAGTCCCATATAAAACCTGATCCAGTGCCAGCTGGCATCTTATAAATGTTTGTACTGAAAAAATCTCTTCTTAAATTGATTGTTGTTATAAAGACAACGCTTGGAGAGGTTTCTTCAAATAACTTGATGGTCTCTTTTTCGTCATCGCCAAGATCTCCCCTAGGTGCCACAGCTCTGGGAGTGACTTTTATGGCTGATTGTTCGGACCACCATGCTTTGACTTGTATGGTGGCCATATAGATAACAGCAGCTAATAGAACGAAGGTAACAATGCTGTTTTTTCTATGAGATTTGTATGTTTTTTCCTCAGGAAAATTCTCCATATTTATAATTTTGCTCAGAAAAAAGTTCTGTAAAGCTTGAGGGGTGCTGTTTTTAAATAAACGTTTCTTAGGAGTATATGATGCTTTTTTTGATGGGAGATTTATTTCGTGCTATTAGTTAACATATATTAAATATTAATAACAACTATGCCGGAACCTAAATACACTGAGGAAGATATTAAAACTCTAGAATGGCGAGAGCACATCAGGCTTAGACCAGGAATGTATATAGGAAAGAGGGGCGATGGGTCAGCGCCTGATGATGGAATTTATGTGCTCTTAAAAGAGGTCATTGATAATTGTATTGATGAATTTGTTATGGGCCACGGTAAGACAATTGAGGTTAAACTTGATGGAGATACAATATCAGTTCGGGATTATGGTAGAGGAATTCCGCTCGGTAAACTCATGGATTGTGCTGCCAAAATTAATACTGGGGCAAAATATGATTCGGAAGCTTTTCAAAAGTCGGTTGGTCTCAATGGAGTCGGTATTAAGGCCGTAAATGCATTGTCTGAAAATTTCGAGATTCAAGCATTTCGCGAAGGTAAAACAAAATCAATTTCATTCTCTAAAGCAGAGGTCACTGATGAAATGCAGCGGGCCAGAAGTTCCAAAGCTTCTGATGGAACTTTCTTAAGCTTTAGTCCAGACGATTCCATATTTAATGATTATAAATGGAGAGAAGAATTTATAGATAATATGCTCTGGAACTATGCGTATCTAAATTCTGGACTTACTCTAAAATTTAACGGTAAAAAATATAAGGCCAAAGAAGGACTTAAGGAACTACTTGAAAAAAATCTTACAGAGGAACCTTTATATCCGGTAGCGCATCTTATAGGGAAAGACATTGAGGTAGCGCTTACTCACTCAGCTAGTCAATATGGGGAAGAATACTATTCATTTGTTAATGGTCAGCACACCACCCAGGGAGGCACTCATCAAGCCGCTTTTAGGGAAGCTTTAGTTAAGACTTTAAGAGATCACTTTAAGAAGTCTTTTGATCCGGCCGATGTTCGCCAATCTGTGGTTGGTGCAATAAGTGTGAAGATCCAGGAGCCGGTATTTGAATCGCAAACTAAAACAAAATTAGGATCTACTCATACCGCTCCCAAAGATGGTAAGCCGATTAGGAGTTGGATAATAGGATATGTACAGGATCAACTGGATAATTATCTGCACAGAAATCCTGATGCAGCTAAGGCCATGCTTGAAAAGATTCAACGTGCCGAAAAAGAGAGAAAAGATCTAAAAGGTATACGCAAGATTGCAAAAGAAAGAGCCAAGAAAGCCAAAATTCATAATAAGAAATTAAGAGATTGTAGAATTCATTATGGCGATAGAAATAAATTAGCTAACGAGAGTACTTTATTTATTACTGAAGGTGATAGTGCCAGTGGGTCAATAACCACAGCACGAAATGTTGACACTCAGGCTGTTTTCTCTCTGAGAGGAAAACCATTAAACACATTCGGGTTATCTAAAAAAATTGTTTATGAAAATGAAGAATTTAATTTATTGCAGCATGCTTTAAATATTGAAGATGGAATTGAGCAATTGAGATATAATAATGTTGTTTTAGCGACTGATGCTGACGTTGATGGTATGCATATAAGATTGTTGCTAATCACCTTCTTCTTACAGTTTTTTCCGGAAATGATCCGAGGGGGTCATCTTTACATATTAGAAACCCCACTGTTTAGAGTTCGAAATAAACAGAAGCAGTTTTATTGTTATACGGATAAGGAACGATTCGAGGCAATTAAGGAATGTGGTAAAGGTGCTGAAATTACTAGGTTCAAGGGCTTAGGAGAAATATCACCAAGTGAGTTTAAAGGATTTATCGGTGATAGTATCAGGCTTGAACCAGTAATTCTTGATAGGCATAAATCAGAGTCTGAAATGCTGCAATTTTATATGGGTAAAAACACTCCTGACAGGCAAAATTTCATCATAGATAACCTTAAAGTTGAGTTGAATTCAGTAGAAGAAGTGGCTTAAGTTCTAAAATATTTTAGGAAAGTTAGGGTTATGATATCTTTTCTAACACTGGGATATTAGTGTATTGATAGATTTTTAATATATTTATAAATTTTATAATAGACTAACATTAATAAACTGTTAATATTAGTGAATCATTACTAACATTAACTTATATTATTATGGAAGCATTATTAGGAATTACCGCATTTTTATTACTACCTTTTAGCATAGGGGCCTGTGTAGGATCAATAATGCTAATTGTTCATGGATTTAAGAAAGACACCACCTGGGGAATACTTAATTTATTAGTACCATTCGCCGCGATTGTATTCATGTTCAAATATCCTGAAGAGGCTCAGCCAGGGAGAAAAATAACTCTAATTAGCTTAGTGGGACTTCTTGTTTGTTTCCTAGTGGGACTTCTTGGAGTTGCCTCAGTAGGCTAGGTATAGCTCCCTTTTCAAGGGTTTAAAATTTTCTAGAAGCTGATTTCTAGAGGGTAATTTAATTATATAATTTGCATCGACGATGTAAATTGTTTTAGAAATTTCTTTATTAGCTACTATCTTTTGACTTGTATGGCTTGAAGTATCTCAAATGTGGAATTTATTGATATTAGTTTCCTTTAAAAAATAAAAGAAACTCTGAATATCCAATAATAACAGACATATTGTCTTAAATTCTACAAACTTCATATGCCTAAAGTTTTGCTTTCCGGTCGGGTGACTGGTGAGAATGACCCATCAAGAGAATCTCGAGCAGAGCTCCTTTACTTACTTTTTTCCTCTGGATGGGATATTAGCAATTCTAACGGAGATCAACAGGTAACTTTAGGAAATGTTCAAGAACAGATTATTGAATCAGATGCGTTTGTGTTTACTCAGGGAGCAACTTTAGAGGAACTGTTTAAAGCTGTTTCTGTTTTTGTTGGTTATCAGACTTTGGATGAGAAATTGGAAAATAAGGGAACTGTTGTTTTAAATGGTGATCATTCATGGAACTTATTTTTTCAAGTTTTGGATCACTTAAATTCCTTAGGCACAATTAAACAGGAATTCAGAGATTATATTATTGAGGTTGATGAACCAGAGGAGGTAATTAATGCACTAAATAAGGTTAGTGCCAATGGTCTTCCTGAATCTATTCATGATGAGTATCGAGATAATGTTGATGATATCTACTCGTATGAAGGGCCACCAATGAAAGGCCAAATTGGTAATATCTGTGTATTTTGTTCTGCCAGTATAAAGGATAGAGATTATCTCCAAGACGGATATTTATTGGGTGAAAAAATGGTCAAACAAGGTTATGGATGTGTTTCCGGCGCCGGGAGGACGGGTGTGATGGGTTCAGTTGTTAAGGGTGCGGTTGAGTCAGGAGGGTGGACCGGTGGATCAAACGTGCCACATATAATTAAGCTCGAGGGTTTGCCGGAGGGTTTATCAAGTTTTTGGCTTCGTCCGGATATATACACACGGATGGAAATTATGATTGAGAGATCAGATGCCTTTGTAATTTTTCCTGGAGGGGCTGGAACTCTGCAGGAGTTTTTAGCTTTATTACTTTTACTGGAAGCAGATGACCCAATTATGAAGGATAAGCCAATAATTGTTTTTGATAGAAGTGATAAAAGTGGTAGGAAGTTTTGGACCCCATTAATTAATCTAATGGAAAAAAATCAATACTCTTCATATTTTACTGTTGTTAATGAACTCGATCAGGTTATACCCACTGTACACCGGTTAATTGATAACAAAGCATAACTAAAATTGTATGAAACAGGAACTCAAAGAGCGTATTGAGAAATTTGCTTTAGCTCTAATTGATCAAAATTCTGCAAAAGTTATTATAGAACCAAATTCTAACTCTAAAGGTTTTTGGTTTGGTGGAGGTAGTATTATTTTTCACAACGGAAAATATTATCTATCTGGGCGATATCGCGACGAAGGTGATTCGAGAACAGGGGTAGGAGCTGGAGAAAGGGGATTGGAGTTGACGATTTTTTCGTCAGATTCTGTTGATGGTCCCTGGAAGAAAATCAAATCTTTTTCAAAATTAGATTTAACACATGGTAATGAAAATGTTGTTTCTATCGAAGGGTCTTCATTACTGGTTACTGATTCTGGAATAGATCTTTATGTGTCTACAGAGAAAGATCGATCTTATCCCGATGAGGTTATCGATTTTCAAAAAAAGGGGACCGGAATTTGGGATATCGATCTTATTTCAGCTTCTTCTGTTGAAGAGCTTAAAGTTGATAATATTAAGAGGGCTCTCAGAACTGAAGAGCTTGGGTCCTTACACATCAAAGATCCGTTTGCTTTCAATCTTAATGATAATTTTAAAGCTGTAGGATTATTCTTTTGTAGCCATCCATTTACCTGGGCCAGTTCTAATACTGGCCTTGCCATTAAGGGTGCAGGGGAAAAAGAATTCACTATTAAGTCTTTTAATGCCTTTGGTCGTGGTAGCTCATGGGATGTCGCATGTGCCCGGGTCACTGATCGTCTAGAAATTCCGAAGGTGGGAATTATGGAGGGTTTACCAACTACCTTATTATATTTTTATGATGGTGCTGAATGCCTAAGATCATTAGATGAGAGCCCTTCTGCCGCAAAAAGACCTCGAGGCTATTCC
>JACETS010000122.1 GCA_013911195.1 Verrucomicrobiales bacterium
CATCAAAACTTTAAATCCACTGGGTAGAAGCCTAATGCCAGAAAACCTACTTACTGGTTTAAGCGATCCTCAACTGAGAGATTTTTTCGCGTTCTTGCGGTCCACCCAGCCCTTCGCCCTTGATTAATAATGCAAAAAAATGAGCCCTCATTCCTGAGGGCTCATCGATAAATTGTTTAAATTAATTGATTAGCTCTAAGCTTCCAATGTCGGTCCGTCGTCAGAAGTTGGAGGTTCAGGTAATGCCTCACCAGAACCTAAAGGATCAGGACCAAATCTGTTGGGACCAGCCGAGCCTTTTGTTACATACCAAACCAAAAGGACAATTGCTCCAACACAGGTAAAAATGATAAAGAACCATGCACCGGATTTTTCGACATCATGTAATCTACGCCAAATCAATGCAAGAGATGGTATAAAAACCGCCAATTGGACTAATGTGGATAATACGCCAGTACCACCTACTGGTCCGAATTCGGTTTCTGTAGGAGCAATCAACCAAAGCCCTACAATTCCATCGATGAAACCGGTACCAAATCCAAGAATAACGCAAAATAAAGTAAAATACCAATATTCTGACCTGCTTGCGCGACCACTAAAGTTAAAATAATTACTGAAACCCGACTTGATTGCTGATGTAAAATCCATAACTAAATGGTTAACAGCTTATTACAACTCTAGCAAATAAATAATAAGTCTTTATAACATGTTAGATATAAGAATTTTAAAGACTTTAATCATTGGAATTAGTTGGAATAAAAAATTGAAAACTCATTCGGTAAAAACGTAGTTAAACAATATTATGCAGTCCTTCTGCTATCCGCTACTGTTGCACACCGTTATTTTTGTCTCCATCTTACTCGGGACTGGGCAAGCTCGAGTTCAAATTCCTTCTATCGACAGCACCCAACTTGATTCTATAACAAAGGGAAAAATTCTCATCGAAGAATTAAATTGCGTAGCCTGTCACCAAAATTCTGAATTAGTAAGCACTTCCAAGAAGTCCCCCAGACTGGCTAAGGTCGGATCCAGACTCAGTCCAGATTATATCAAAAAATTTCTGATTGATCCCAAATCAACTAAGCCCGGCACTCTTATGCCACACACGTTAGGCCATCTCAACGAAAAGGATCGAATCAAGGTAGCAGAATCACTTACCCATTATCTTGTGTCTTTAGATAACAAAAAGAAATTCAAACTACAGGTTCCAGACTCCGTCGCGGCAGAACATGGAGAAGCCCTCTTTCATCAAGTCGGCTGCGCAGCGTGCCACTCACCGAGAGACAATGAAGGAAAAGAAATCATGGCAGAAAAGTCAGTTCCTCTGGGACCCCTAGAAAAAAAATACTCACATCAAGGCCTGACTGAATTCCTTAAAAGGCCGCACGCATATCGGCCTTCAGGAAGAATGCCGGATTTAGGATTACCTCATCAAGACATTGAAAAAATATCACACTACCTTCTCAGAAAAGTTCAAGTCCCCGGTAATCTCAAATACATGACTTGGCGGGGTAAAGTATGGGAAGGTCTAGAGGGAGATGTTGAAAAAGAGGCCGCAGGTCAAGTAGCGGACTTCAACCTTGAATCTATAGGAAAAATCCACCATCAAACGGCCATCCAATATTCAGGATTTCTTAAAATTAAGACGCAAGGAGACTACGCATTTGATCTGCAATTAAATGGGGGAAGCCTGACAATAAATAATAAGACAATTTTCAATGAAAAACCCAGTAACCGAAGGGGTACAAAAAAGTTTTCCGTTTCAACTAACCTTGAGGAAGGTTTATACAAGATTGATTTCGTTTATTTTCATACTGGTCGTGATCCCAAGCTGATTTTTGAAGTAGAAGGTCCGGGACTCAAAAAAGGACCGCTATCTCCAGAAATTTTAACGGCCTATGATCGGCCTATTGAAATCTCATCTGCCTTACAGACTGACCCGGTTCTGATTGTCAAAGGAAGAGAACACTTCACCAAAATGGGATGTGCAAATTGTCATGATGACATAAACAAAGAATCACTTAATTCGTATCCAGAAATGGCAAAACTAAGATTGGGACACGGATGCTTGAGTAATCAAAATCAAGCGCCTCGTTATGATCTTGATGAAGAACAAAAAAAATTAATTACTACCGCACTGCGAGCCGACAAAAACTTCGAATATTCCGATGAACAGAAAATTCAAAAAACACTGGTACAGTTTAATTGTATTGCCTGCCATGATAGGGCAGGCCTCGGAGGAATTCATCCATCTAGGAATCAATACTTCACCGGATCTAAGCCTGAGCTAGGAAATCAGGGTCGAATCCCTCCCCCGCTTACCCATGTGGGTGCAAAGTTGACCGATTCATGGCTGAAACAGGTCATACTCCATGGTGGGAGGCAAAGGGATTATCTTTACACGAGAATGCCAATATATAAACAGAAGGACGTTGAAGCACTTGTCGATTTATTTCAAAAAAATGATTCTCTCGAGCAACTGGAACATCCCAAAGTTTCTAATATAAAGGAATCTAAAAATGCTGGTTATGAGATGATGGGAACTACCGGCTTGAGCTGTATCGCGTGTCACGACTTCAATGGCCAGAAGTCAGGAGGTGCCGGAGCATTGGATATTATTCATTCCACTAAGCGAATAAAGAAAAATTGGTTCCATCTCTACATGCGAAATCCAGCCCGCTTTCACCCAACCGTGATCATGCCCAGCTATTGGCCAGGAGGAGAAGCCATTAGAAAAGAGATTCTTGAAGGTAGTACGGATCAACAAATCGAAGCCCTATGGAACTATCTATCTGATGGGGAACGAGCAAAAAACCCCAAGGGTCTATCAAGACAGTCTCTGACGCTTAGGGTTGCTGATGAAACAGTCATGTGCAGGGGGAGAGGCACCGCAGGATATCGTGGTATTGGCGTAGGTTATCCTGAAAGAATTAGTATGGCATTTGACTCAGAACAAATGTCACTAAGGCAAATATGGAAAGGTGAATTTGCGCATATCAATCATGGAAGCTTCCACGCCAGAGGCAATGAAAGAGTTCAGTTTCCGGAGGGGATTCCTTTTCACAGACTTGCCTCAATGGATGATTCTTGGCC
This sequence comes from Verrucomicrobiales bacterium, assembly GCA_013911195.1. Classification (GTDB taxonomy): domain Bacteria; phylum Verrucomicrobiota; class Verrucomicrobiia; order Verrucomicrobiales; family DEV007; genus EC70. The sequence continues at coordinate 3,094 of JACETS010000122.1, forward strand.
CTACAAGGGAAAGACAAATTACCTCTTTCCTCAGAATCATGGATATCAATACAAAGGGTATTATCTGAATTTGGAAAAAAGGCCGACCTTCATGTACGAATACGGAACGATTAAAGTTGAGGATTATTTTGAAGATCATCTTGATCAAGACGGAAAGGCCTTTTTTAAGAGAACACTGACCTTTACCACCGAAAAAAATGAAGAACCATTCTTCTTTAGGCTTGGAGCTGGAAAAATAATTAAGAGGAATCAAAATTCTTGGAAGATTGATCGACTAAATCTTGGAATTGATCAAAAATTAAAACCCATTGTAAGAGAAGGTGATCCGAAAGATCTGATTTTGCCTATCAAGTTAAGTAAAGGTGAAACCAAAATCAGAATTAATTACAAATGGTGATAACGGTTGAAGAAATGATGAATTGGGTCCAAAAAAATCTCGTGAAATCGCCTCTTTTTAGTTGGTTAATCATATCAGTTTTGGCCCTCATTTCACCAAGCAATAAAAGTCATGGTCAGGAATTAGGAGCCATGTGGGGAACTTCAGAGGAAGAAAATAAATACTATAAAATTGTTAATATTCCAATCCCTCCAGAAGTTCCGATGAGGCCAGGAAGTTTTGAAATTCTTCCCGACAAGCGATTAGCCGTTGGCACTCGGAGAGGTGATATCTATTTCGTTTCAGGGGCATTCGAGACGCCCCCAAATCCGTCCTATCATTTATTTGCTAGTGGTCAGGATGAAATATTTGGAATGTCTTGGCGTAATAATTCTCTGACGATTACACAATTTGGAGAAGTAACTCAACTTACCGACACTAATGGGGATGGCACCGCAGACCGGTTTGACACTTTAACCAATAATTGGGGTTATGCAGAAGGACACGAGTTTGCTTTTGGCTCAAAGCATGATCCAGAGGGAAATGTCTGGGTGGCTTTAGGTCTCAGCGGTTCTTATCATTCCAGAAATATCTATAGAGGATGGGCTGTTAAAGTCACACCTGAGGGAAAAATGATTCCTGTTTGTAGTGGGCTACGCAGTCCTGGTGGAGTAGCCGCCAACAAGGAAGGTGCGATGTTTTGCATTGAAAGCCAAGGACCATGGAATGGGTCCTGTTCATTAAAGCATCTAAAAGAAGGTGGATTTCTGGGGCATCCCGCTAGTTACAACTGGTACCAATTCGTCAAAAAAATGGACACCCCAAAAATTGAACCTAATACCAATTCGAGAATATCCATTGAAAGAAAACGTGTAAAAGAGCTTGTTCCGCCGGTAATTCTTTTTCCTTACATCAAAATGGGAAGATCTATCTCAGGGTTTAGGCTCAACCAAACCAAAGGCAAGTTTGGACCCTTTGAGAATCAATTGTTTTTTGGAGACTACACGCTGAGCATCATACTCCGGGCAACGACCGAGAAAATAAACGGGGTTTGGCAAGGTGCCTGTTACCCCTTCAGAGAAGGCCTTTCAACCGGCATCATGAATGTTGAGTTTTCTCCTGAAGGTCAATTAATTGCAGGTGGATTCACAACTAACCGGCAATGGCCGGTCAGAGGAGAGGCTCCATATGCTATCCAACGGCTAGACTGGACAGGCAAAACACCATTCGAAATAAAAGAAATCAACATCCAGGAGGACGGTTTTTTAATTAATTTCACCAAGCCAGTGAATCCATTAATCGCATCGGATCCAGCCAACTATTCAATGAGCACATACACCCACAATTATTCTGCGGGTTATGGAAGCCCAGAAGTTGATCATACTACTCCAAAAATTACAAAGTCTGTTGTTTCCGAAGGCGCGAACAGTGTCCGCCTCACTGTCGAGGGAATTAAAGAAGGGCATATCCATGACTTTGATTTATCAAAAATAAAAAATTCATCCAACGAAAATCTGGTCCACTCAAAGGCCTATTACACCGTTAATGAAATACCGAAAAACTAGGCTCATAAGCTAAAGGGTCATCCGCTAAAGCATGAGAAAGCTCATCCACTTTCCTCTAAACTCAGATACCTTCGGTCACCAATTCGGTATCAAGTCCTTGGATAAGGAAAATGAAATCACCATCAGGACCGATGGCTACAAGGATGACATTATTTTGAAAAATGAGCTCATCAATGAAGACCCAGATTATTATTCTGTTAGCACGGACCGAAGTATAAAATCGGAAGAGGAAGCCTCTATACTTTTGATAAATAAACGAAACAGTTTAATAGAAACAGCAAAAAGCCTTCAAGAGGATCTTGTTATTCTTAGCGGTGATTCAAATTTAGGTCATCCAATTATCGCAGGAGTCGTCTGCTTTCCGAACGGATGGGCCATCAGAGAGAAGTTCGGAATGGGCCTCGATAAAGTACATGATCCAGTACCCGACTATGCTGAGGTAATGAGTAAATCTGTAAACAAACTTCTAACCAATTTAAAACCTGGTCGAACATTCTGGAGGAGCAATTGGGCGGTCAGGCCAAGCCACCGATTAGACCAGTCACCGAAAATGAAATCTCATGTCGAAAAAGACCAAGCAATTTTAAATTCTGACAATGTCAGCGATAAGTGTTTCTTTCGTGTAGAATACCAAACCCTAACGAGGCTTGAAAAATCTGGAGACATTCTTTTCACTATACTCACCGATCAATTGCCCATCATAGAGCTAGAAAAATGGCAACAGAAAAACCTGTTAGGGGTTTTAAAGACATGTCCAGAAAAGACGATTAAATATAAGTCCATTAGTCCTTTTTATGATCTTCTGTGCAAAGATTTGGAAAAAAGGATCCGTTAATCCAATTTGAATATTTGAGGAGATACTCTTGAAAGGCTAATGCATAAGGCGATACTATTTCCTTATACTCAAGGGAAATTCACACTCAGGAAATTTATAATGCTCTTACAACTCCTCTTAATGTCAGCTGTTATGATGACGACCACGATGTCATTGGCCAAAGATCTACCCACTGATCTTAAGGATCTTCCCACTCAGAGAGATTTACCTAATCTATTCACTTTTAACGACGGCAAAAAGGTAAAGAATCTTGAAAATTGGAAAGAGCGAAGACAAGAACTGATTAGACCTCTGATGTTTTATCAGTATGGCTCAATGCCCCCAAAACCCGATCAAGTCATGTTCCGGACAGACAAAGAAAAAAACCATTCTAGTGGGATCGGCAAAGAAATATGGAAGACCCTCATCATCGATTCGAAAAGAAAATTAGAAATGCGGTTAGTAATCTACAAACCAAATACTCCCGGACCTCATCCAGTCATCATTGAAGAAGAAGGTTCATTGGGAGGGAGTAAAAACGCGGAACGCTTCATGAAAAAAAATTACCTTTTTATTGAGTACGCAAGACATGACCTTGATCCAGACAGAAAAAATACCAAAGGGCCCGCACAGAAAGCTTATCCAAAATATGACTGGGAAACCTTAGCCGTATGGGCTTGGGGCGGAATGAGAGTCGTGGATTACCTTGAATCTAGAGAAGACGTTGATATGAAAAGCATTGCAATAACAGGTCACTCCAGAGGAGGAAAGATGGCATTGTTAGCCGGAGCTCTGGATGAACGCATTTCACTAGTTGTTCCTAATGGATCAGGCGCCGGCGGTGCAGGATCATCAAGAGTCCTTGGCCCGGGTGCTGAATCAATAGGAATGAACGACAAGCCTCATTGGTATCATCCAAGGATAAGGATCTTTGCAGAGAATGAGGCTCACCTACCATTCGATCAACATTTTCTCAAAGCGTTGGTGGCACCACGTGGCCTGTTTTGCATTGAATCGACGGATGATCTTTATGCCAATCCCCTTGGCACTTTTGCCACCAGTGATGCGGTTAGACCAGTCTACGAACTTTATGGCTTACCTGAGAGAAATGCTATCCGGTTCAGACGTGGAGGACACACCTTTAGTGAAGCGGACTGGACCTCACTACTCGACTTTGCAGAGCTCACTTTCTACGGAAAAGCACCTGAAGATGGGCAATCATTTTGGCAGCTCCCTGCGGAGATAACCCCAAAACCCAACACAGGAGGTGAACCGGGTTTTGTGAAAGTCGGCAACCCAGGAAATAAAGGAGATTATAATTATCCAAGAGTGGGATCCTTTGGTTCGGTTAAATATGAATACGAAATTGGCCGATACAAGGTCAGCAATGCCGAATACTCACTTTTTCTCAATTGGGCTGCATGTGAATCTGACCCCCATGGACTATACAACTCGAAGATGCAAATCCGAAAAGAACGTAAGGGCGGCAAGCTAGTCTACGAAGCGTATCCAGCTACAGCCAATGCGGCTGTGACCTACGTTTCTTGGTATGACGCTTTGAGATATTGTAACTGGCTGGGTGAGTCATATACGATCTCAAATCAGGACTTAAGCGCTGAAAGAATTGTAGATGCGGAGTATTTTTTACCAACTGAAAATGAGTGGTACAAGGCGGCTTACTATGATCCGAAAGGAAAGAAATATAAACTATATCCTCTCAGAGATGCCCATAAAATAGAAAACTCTGATCGTTTAGAATCTAAAAGTACATATGGAATGATGGAAACATCAGATCATATTTGGGAATGGATAGAATCTGAGGTTGGAAAAGCTTTCCGTGGAATCCGATCAGACTCTTGGTTTCAAGGAAATAACAGACAATCGGCGGGAAGATACTATTCGAACCCAGACATGGAACTTGGACATCTGGGCTTTAGAGTAGCCCGTTCAATCCTAGCAGAGAAAACCAAAGAC
>JACETS010000123.1 GCA_013911195.1 Verrucomicrobiales bacterium
TTTATATTATGAAGAGCCTTAGCCAATATTTGTTCATAAGCTTACTATTGGTAATCGGTGCTCATTCAGAGACAATAGTTGAATTTGGTGAAATTCGTCCTTTTTATGGACCCGATGATTTAAATCTTGATCCTGAAAAAATTATTATAGCGATTGATGTTTATGGTGATGAAGATCGTGCCGTCAATGGAGTGTTATTTGAAACGGATAAGCAAGGTCCCAGCAATGTTAAAGTAATTGCAAGTCATTCAATCGATGGTTGGACAAGTAGACCAGATTATTCAGGAATTAATCAAGAATCTGTTAATAACTTGGAGGAGATTATGAGAGATATTCGATGGGAAGGTGCCCCTACGGCATTGCAAATCGAGGTGTCTGAACTACAGCCTGGAATAGAATATGAATTGCAGATGTTGTTTAATGAGGGTGCAGACAGAGATAGGCGATGGGATATTGCCATAGAGGGAGAGCTTGCAGTTGATGATTTCAGTTCTGAAGGAGAAGGAACTTGGAGTGCATCAAATGGTTTTGCTTATATTGCCCCGTTCACTCTAGAGGATGGTGATAGTACTCTTAATGTTACTATGGCTAAGCATTTAGGAGGACAGAATTCAAGGGGAAGCGATAACAATCCAATTCTACAAGCTTTTACTATTACTGAATTAACTGTTCCTCCATCGCCCGAATCAATATCAATTAATGGTTCTAAATTCTTTTCAGAACAAATTCAGAGTTTAGGTAAATTCGTTACCGAGGATTTTAAAAGAAATGCTAATCATCTCTATTCATTTGTTTCGGGTGAGGGAGATGAAGACAATCAAAAATTTGATATTGAAGATGGAGAGCTTTTTCTTTCGCAAGATCACAATTTTAAAAATCATCCATTATTCAGTGAGTTTAGTATTAGAATAAGGTCCACGGATTCAGAAGACCCTAACCGCTTTTTGGAGGAAGTATTTAAATTTCAGTTAGCCGAGCCTAAGAGGCCAGATAATCTAATTTTGAGTTCTTCTTCCGTTAGTTCTGGTATTATCATTAATGGATTAGTGGGAAGAATTCAGGTCTCTGACCCTAACTCTTTTGATCAGCATATTATTTCATTGGTTGCTGGAGAGGGTGATAATGACAATGACTTGTTGTATGTTGAATCTTCAAATCTTAGGCTCAAATCAGCTATAAAAAACGATCAATCTGAGATTCAATTTCGAATTCAAGCGATTGACATGACAGGTTTGATTTTTGAGAAATCTTTCACTCTTAAAGTTACCGAGCCTTCAATTCGCATTAATGAGTTTATGGCTAGTAATGGTAATACTTTAAAGGATGATGATGGGGGCAGTTCTGATTGGATAGAACTTTATAATGAACAAACTGGTACACTCAATTTAGATGGATGGTTTTTATCAGATGATGCTGACCAGTTAAGAAAATGGAAATTTCCTTCAGTTAATATCGTTGCCAATGGCTACTTAATTGTTTTTGCCTCGGGTAAAGAGCGTTCTTTAGAAAATGAGCCCTTACATACTAACTTTGAATTATCAAGCAGTGGTGAAGCTATCCTTTTGGTAAAACCTGACGGCGAGACGATTGCCGACATGATAGAATTTCCTGAACAGAGAGTTGATGTTTCATATGGATATAACGTAGCAGCAACAGAAACTGGTTATTTACAGGAGCCTAGTCCGAGTCAAAAAAATGCTGATACTGCGGCCGACTTAACAAACAATGTTATTTTTAGTCACCAGAGGGGCTATTATAAAGACCCGATAAATTTGGAATTAAGTTCCACTGTTCCGGACTCAGTGATTCGTTTTACAACGAATGGTGCTGAGCCAACGAATCGAAGTCCAATTTATGAGGGGCCTTTTCAATTGTCTCCTTCATCAAGTTCAGGAACTAGAGGTGTAAGAACCGTGAGAGCTATTGCTTTTAATCCATCCGTAGCAGTTTCTCCAATTAGCACTCATACCTATATTTGGGTCAATGGAACGTCTGATCCAAACGCAAACGGAGTGATTGGTCAGGCCCGATTTTTACCCTCAATTAAGAATCACCCCAAGTATGGTCCTTTAATGGATGAAGGTTTGTTGTCATTACCTTCAATTTCAATTACTAAGCGAGGAGGAATGTCCGGCTCAGAGGGCGAGGCCACATTAGAACTAATTAGTAATGATGGATCAGAGGAAGGATTTGGGATTGGATGCGGAATGAAAATTGTCGGTGGAGCTAGTGTTGGGTCAGCAAAGAATAATTTCCGATGCTATTTTAGGACAAAATATGGTGCATCAAAACTTAGGTATCCATTATTTGAAGGTCACCCGTATTCCTCAAAAGTAAGTGAGACGTTTGATGTTATTCAATTAAGGAGTGGATCACATGATAATTTTTATTGGATGGCAAACCCTGGCAATCCTCCTGGGCGGAAAAGGCAAGGTGATGCGCAGTATGTAAGAAATCGATGGGTTAGTGATATGGAGATGGTTATGGGACACCCTTCATTACATGGTAGGTTCGTCCACTGTTATCTAAATGGATCCTATCACGGGCTTTATCATATTCATGAGAGGCCAATGCACAATTACCTCGATAAATATTTTGGCGGCGAACCCGAAGATTATCATTATACGAATTCAGGAAGAAATGGGAGCAACCATGGTGCCGGAGATGATTGGAATGATACCTGGAGGACAGTTAAATCAGCGGCATCCCAGAGTGGAACTGATTCAAAGGATTGGATCAATTGGTCTCATTTGGCTGACAATCAGCTCTTGTATTTTTATTGCGGCAATGATTGGGATTGGACTACTACTCATAATTGGATGGCTGCCGGACCCAAATATTCTGGCAGAGGAGGATGGCGGTTTTATTCCTGGGATTGTGACGTGATGTTATATGATGTAGAAGCCAACAATCTTGGTGTGGGGGCTCCGGACGGAATCTTTAATCTAATGATGCGTAACGAAGAGTTTAAAGTTTTTTTCAAGGATAGAATTTATAAACATTGCTTCAATGATGGGGTTCTCAGTCCTAATGGTCCGCGTCCTTATCATGATTATAGAATGAATGAAATTTTTGATGCTATCGTTCCAGAGACTGCTCGATGGCAGCCGTCGTCGGGGCGTAACTTGCCATGGGACCGTGATGATGAGTGGGTCAAGGAATGGGAATTTATGAAAGAGGTTTTTTGGCCTGATAGAACTGAAAATCTTTTAAATCAATTTAGGGTAAGAGGATGGTATGACTTAGAGGCACCAGAATATGAAAAAAATACTGAATTAGTTAAACCAGGATACAAGCCTCTAATTTCATCTGGAGATGGTGATATTTATGTTACTTATGATGGAACTGACCCAAGACTATTAGGCGGTGATATTAATCCAAATGCAGTTTATATTAGTGGGGGCATAGAGGAATTTGATTTAGTTAGTAAAGAATCTTTATGGAAGTATTTGGACGATGGAAGTGATCAGTCGGCCAATTGGCGTCTTTCTGAATTTGATGATTCCCTTTGGAAGGAAGGTTTAGCTGAACTCGGCTACGGTGATGGGCGAAATGGAGCAGAAGGAACTGTTGTTTCTTATGGTGATAGTGGGAGTAAAAAGAATATTACTACCTACTTTAGGAAAAAATTTGAGTTAGCTGATCCCGCTGAATTATTGGAAGCTCGACTCTCCATTAGAAAAGATGATGGAGCTGTCATCTACTTAAATGGATCAGAGGTATGGAGAGTGGCGATGCCAGAAGGTTTAATTAGCTATGATACACTTGCAACTGAAGGGATCGGAGGATCTGAAGAGGCGATATTTTTAGACAAAAACAATATCCCGTTGGAATTATTTAGAGAAGGTGAAAATACAATCGCCGTAGAAGTTCATCAGGTATCCAGAACAAGTTCTGATATTAGTTTTGATCTAGAACTCATCGCAACGAAAGCTAGTGACCCTTCTGAGTTTTCAATAGATGTGAGCTCTCGTTTAAAGGCGAGAGTGCTAAACGATAATAAGTGGTCCGCTTTAAGTGAATCAGTTTTCCGGGTTGGTATTCCAGCAACATCAGATAATCTCGTTATTAGCGAATTGCATTATCGTCCTTCGCTCAGTACCGAGATTGAAGATCCTGATGGGCAATTTTCCAGATCTGACTTTGAATTTATAGAATTAACAAATATTAGCGGAGATCCAATTGATTGTTCTAACTTGGTGTTTACTGAGGGTATCAATTTTGCTTTTTCAAGCTCTAACTTTTTAGGTTTACGTCCGAATGAAAGTGCAATCATTGTTCGAAATAGAGAAGCTTTTAGTATTAGGTATCCAGAAGTTAATCCTAATAAGATAATAGGAGAATTTACAGGTAATCTTAGTAACGATGGAGAATTGATCGAACTGCAATTGATAGATGGTTCAATTGTTCAATCATTTGAATATAATGATAAATCACCATGGCCGGAGTCGGCTGATGGAGGAGGTTACTCACTTGTTTTAAATCAACCTATTAAAAATCCGGATCATTCAAATGCAGAGAATTGGATTGCTTCAAGTTCTTTGAACGGAACACCAACTGTTACTACAAGCTCTCGCAGTTACTCAGATTGGATTCAATCTTTTACTATGAGTGATGAATTTTCTGAGCCAAACGCTGACCCTGATGAGGATGGCTTTATTAATTTAGTTGAGTATGCATTGGATTCTTCACCGGTAATTAACTCTAGAATTTCAAATATAGATCGTATCTCTGAGATATCACAGAATGGCCATAGTTTTTTAACATATTCTTATAAACAAAGAATTAATGTCGAAGGTCTCCAGGTTATTTTGGAAATTTCTGACGACATGATTAACTGGAATAGTGGATCTAATTATTTGGAATCAATTCCATCCGAGAATGATCCAGAGTCAGGAATCGAAACAAAGTCTTTCAGATCAATTAAACCAGTTAATTTAAATCGTTCGCAATTTTTTAGGTTAAAAATAGTCCTTGAATAGCCGACTAAACTGAAAAAATCACCATTTCAATGGCTCTAGACTTGAGCTTATTGAAGATCATTGTCAGATTAATCATTGCAAGGTAGTTAATATTTGCCGCTATGAGTATATCATCCAAGTTTTTGATCTATATTTTTATATTATTATTAAATTCCGCTTCTTTTGGGGCTATTGAATTTAATAGGGACATTAGACCAATTTTATCAGGAAAATGTTTCGAATGCCATGGTCCTGATGCTAATCATCGTAAAGCGGGACTTAGACTTGATACAAGAGAAGGTGCTGTATCAGATAACGATGGTATCAAAGCAATTGATCCGGATAATCTCACTGAAAGTGAAATCCTTTTCAGAATTCAAACGGAAGACTCTGACGAGATTATGCCACCTCCTGATTCCAAAAAACTTTTATCAGAAAAAGAAAAGGCATTGATAACGGAGTGGATTAAGGGTGGTGGAGAATATCAAGATCATTGGGCCTTTGAAAAAGTTAAAGAATCTGAACCTCCAAAAATAGATAACAGTAATAAGTCAGATAATCCTATTGATGCGTTTATTGTTAATAGGCTCAATGAAGTTGGTCTATCTCCCATGAATGAAGCTGGTAAAGAGATTTTGATAAGGAGGGTAAAATTTGATCTTACTGGATTACCGCCTACTAAAGAGGAAGTTGATCAATTTCTTGCAGACAATTCTCCAGATGCTTATGAGAAAATGGTTGATCGTATAATGCAATTACATTCTTACGGTGAAAGGATGGCTTTGGCTTGGATGGATGCGGCTAGATACGGGGATTCTTCTGTAATGCATGCGGATGGTCCAAGGTTTATGTGGCCATGGCGTGATTGGGTAATAAATGCCTACAATTCTAATATGCCATTTGACCGATTTACTGTTGAACAAATTGCTGGGGACTTGTTGCCTAATGCTACGGTTGGTCAAAAAGTTGCTTCCGGGTTTAATCGTAATCATGCGACATCTGATGAAGGGGGAGCCATCTCCGAAGAGCTTCGTGTTGAGTATGTTGTTGATAGAGTTAAGACAACCTCAAATGTGTGGATGGGACTAACGATGGAATGTAGCCAGTGTCATGATCATAAATATGATCCGATATCGCAAAGAGAATATTATCAGATGTTCGCTTATTTCAATAATACTACTGATCCGGGCATGCAGACTAGAAATGGTAATCAAGCTCCAGTGGTGAATGTCCCTGATAAAAATCAGCAAACCAAATTGGAAGAGTTAGATAAAAGAATAAATTATGAAGATAACAAAATTGAGGGGTATAAGCGTTCAGTAATTCCAAAATATGTGGCTTGGCTAAGAGAAGCAGAAAAGAATGTCGACAATGCCAATTTGGAACCTGGTGGAATAAAGCATTTTTTCTCTCTTAACGAAAAATCAGGTAACAAAGTTAAAGATGAAATAGGCGGAGTTACAGGAACTATTTCAGGTAAATTAACATCAGTTAAAAGAAATAATGAATTTGGTCTCGCTTTTGATGGTAAGACTTCTTTTGCTTTTGATGAGTGGCCAGAGTTAGAGAGAACCTCAGCTTTTACTTTCTCAGCATTACTTAAATTGCCCGCTGATGGAAACGGAGCTGTTTTTGCACGTATGAATGAGGACAAGAATTATAGAGGCTATGATTTTTGGCTGCAGAATCGATCTTTTGGAACCCATATTGTTAGTGTATGGCCAAATAATGCTTTGAAGGTTGTTTCTGATAAGCAACTTGAAGTCAACAAATGGCAACATGTCGTAATAACATATGATGGTTCTTCCAAGGCATCTGGGATAAAGCTTTATATAGATGGAAATTTGGTTGGTAATAAAGTCGAGCAGGATTCTTTGAATGATTCAATTCTTACTGAATCACCATTTAAGATAGGTAGTCGTTCAAAGACTAGCCATTTCAAAGGAGAGTTAGATGAATTGCGTATTTATGATCGCGCTCTAGATGTGGATGAAATTAAAAATATTGGAGGAGATCCAATAAAAAGTCTTTTAGCAATAGATAAAAAAGAGAGGAGCAAAGAACAGAAGATGACTCTTCTTAATCATTATCTCAATAATAACGATGATGAGTATAAAAGATTGGTTGCTATAAAAAACGATCTTAACAAAAAGAAATCTGACTTATTGGCTCAAAAGAAAGTTACCTCAATGATTATGCAGGATAATTCTGAGGCTAAAAAAAGAATCACTTATATTCTTAATAGGGGGCAATATGATCAACCTATCAAAGAAGGTGAAGATGCGATTGTCAATCCAGGGGTCCCTGCGATTCTCCCTAAACTCGCAGCCGATGCACCTACCAATCGGTTGGGGCTTGCCAATTGGTTGACAAGCCCTTCGCATCCTCTGACAGCGAGAGTAGCTGTTAATAGATATTGGGCTATGTTTTTTGGGAGGGGAATAGTTAAGACGCCAGATGATTTTGGTAATCAAGGATCACCACCAACTCATCCTGAACTCCTAGACTGGTTGGCCAATGATTTTGTTAAAAATGGATGGGATGTTAAAAGAACTATCCGCCAGATTGTTACTTCTAAAACTTATAGACAACAGTCCAAGATTCTTGAGGTTTCTCAGAATAAAGATCCTGAAAATATATTTTTATCCAGATCTCCAAGATTTCGTCTTCAAGGTGAATTTATTCGTGATGCAGCGCTTTCGTTTTCAGGACTATTAGTGGACTCAGTTGGAGGGCCAAGTGTTAAGCCTTATCAGCCCGCAAATATTTGGAACGAAGTTTCCTTAAATGGAGGACTTCGTTATAAGCGGGACTCCGGTGATAAGCTCT
>JACETS010000124.1 GCA_013911195.1 Verrucomicrobiales bacterium
GCGCTCAAATTATGAAAATTAGAAACCTTGACTAATAGGAGCCATCAAAATCTTCCATTCCTTCAAAAGCTCCTGGAGCCATAGCCTCTATAAGACCAAACACAATTAAAAACACTATACCTAGCCCAAAAGAAATCCACGCCCACATTGCCGCTTTCTTAGAATTCTCTTTGGCTTTTTCAATATCACCTGCAACAACAAACCCATCGACTTTTGATGCATAAACAATACTCACAATTCCGAATGGCAAACAACAGCATAGGGTTACAAGAATACCCCAAACTAAATGGCTAGGCACTTGCTCAGTAGGACTCCCAGTATTATTAGGTGTATTAGAAACAATACTTGGCACCGCAGTGGCACCAACAATACCTTCTATATTTCTTAATGGCTTCCATTCACCGAGCCCTTCGTACCATCCAACATCATCAAGAGAAAACTCACCATTAGCAATTGATTCATTGACCTTTTCAATAGGAAAAGGGCCGTATTGCTTGTCATTTTTACCAACAAATATTTCCATAACATTTTATTAAAGAATACTTTGTGTATTAACACAAGACTACATGAAAATTAAATCTATAAAAAAGGCGGAGAATTTCTTCCCCGCCTTTTTCTATGATTTGATCATCATAAATGAGTTTTACTTTTTTAGCTCCATTGAGCTTAAATCCTCTAAATACTCCAAATATTCAACTTCAGTTTTACCTCCATCTTGGTGAATCGAATTCCACCCCTCCAAATACTTGATCCAAGAGCCTTCACCGTGCTTGGCATCGTAAATCTTACCTAAGCTTCCCCACTCACGAAATTTCCCAAATTCCTCCCATGAATTAAATCCAATCCATCGGCCAAATGTCATATAATCACCACCTGATTCAAATCGCATGACCTGCCCTCTAATCTTCAAATCACTCGCCGCAAGAGCTTCTGACATCTTTACCTCGTGAGCTGTTTTTTTCTGATACATTCCAGGCTTCATCTTCCACTTTTGAATCACTCCGTACCTTGTCGGTACGCCTTCTTCTAAATTATTATATTCTGTTCCAGGAACATTCATCCAAACCTCCATAGGAGCGATTTTCGTTTTTTGTAAGGGGGTAATATTTTCCCTCCAATGACTACTCTCCTCATTACCTCTAGGAATATTAATAGTATTAGTCGTATTCGCTTTATCTAAATCAGCCCAAGACGACACACCGAACAAACGCGCATACTGACCTGTACGAGGACCTGTCAAAACCTTCCATGTGGCCCATAAATCCGCACCCTCTTTACGATTGTATTCTTGAGTCTTCTTGGCTACCGCAGCCTCAAAATCCTTGGCATTATCAAGTTCAACCTCAATATGTCGAACCACCCAGATTGATGGACTTCCTTTACTGTCACCCTTTGCATGATCGTCCGCCAAGCACATGCAAGGAAAACAAAATGACATTATCGCTATAATAATTTTTTTCATTATCTTAAGTTCTGAATTTTATTTTAATATGAAACCATTTCATAACAGAATGATAAAATTATTAGCAATCATATAAATGTTAAAATCTCTTCATTATTCTTTCACCTAGTCATTGGAAATGAATATTTATATAACTTAACAACACATTACGTCATTTTATCCTAGCTTCTAATACGAGAAATAAAGCAGCAATTATCATATGACTCTTCTAGGAGATTGACTGTTTTTTATATTATCAATATATAGGCTCCAATTTTCCCATGATTAATTTAGCCACCTCCTATCCCTAACCCCACGTTTGAGAAGGAGGCGGCATTGATTAATATTATCTTATCAAATTGTAAGGATATATGATCAGAAGTGATTAATCATGTAATGCAATTAGCATCATAATTATATAATTTCTGCATTCACCATTAAATCACCTATCGTTACTCCTCCTATCCCCCATAAGGGATCAATATAAATATATATTGAGTTAGACTTCTACACCCTTATTGGGGTTAATTATTTTGTGACTCAATTAAGACTCTTATCCGCTGCTGAACAAGTCGCTGAACATCTCATTGCTGAAATCCAATCAGGTCAATTTAACAATGAAATGCCGGGCGCTATGCGCCTTTCGAAAACCTACGGCGTCAATCATAAAACAATGGAATCAGCGCTACAGCTTCTTGAAAAAAAGCAAATTTTAGAGAATAACGGCACTCGAAAATGTAGAACTATCAAAAGCGAAAGATTGACTGACTCTGATAGTAGATGTCTTCGCATTGGCATTCTAACCATGGAAAAAGGTGACGAGAACGTTAACTACTTCATTGAGCTTAAAAATTTATTAGAAGAGAATGGGCATAAACCTTTTTTTACAGAAAGAAGTTTGATTGATCTTAAAATGGATCCTCGAAAGGTTTCAAATTTCATTACCAAGAATAAATCAGATGCGTGGGTTGTAGGATCTGGATCAAGGGAAATACTAAAATGGTTTCATTCAATTGGGGCACCTACCTTTGCACTTTTTGGACATTACTCAGATATACCAATCGCTGCAATTTCTCCAGAAAAATCACCTGCATTAACTAAAGCCACTCGACATCTTATTAAACTCGGTCATCAACGCATTACATTGCTTTGTCGCAAACACCTTAGAGGATCAAATCCAACACCGTTCGTATCGACAATGCTCAAAGAATTGGAAAATTCTGGTATCAAAACAAGCGATTTTAATTTACCCGAATGGCAAGAAGACAAGAAGGGTTTCAATGAAATTATGAATTCCCTTTTTAAAATCACCCCACCTACAGCAATAATTGCGGACGAATCTTTTATGTATACGGCTGTACTACAGTACCTAGCTGGAATAGGTCTGAGAGTGCCTAAGGATGTCTCGCTAATTTGTACTGATAATGATGCCAACTTTGAATGGTGTGAACCATCAGTAAGTCATATTAGATGGGAATCCAGGCCCGTAGTCAGGAGAATTGTCCGCTGGGCAAACAACATTAGTCTTGGAAAAAATGATACGAGACAATCGGTTGTATTATCTGATTTCATTTTAGGTGGAACCACAGGCCCTCCTCCAGCATAAACCTGATTGCTTTATGTTCTATTTATCAATTAATAATAGGGTAAACAATATATGAAATTATTAAAATTGACTCATTTAATTCTTTTTTTGGTTTCTCTCAAGATCATCGCAGGTGAAAATGCGGCTCCGTCATCCCATATGGTTTATAATGACGCAAGTTTTCCAGGAGATATACTCATTAATGAGGTAAGAGTACCAAAAAAAGGGGAAGCCATGTACACCTATTATGAAGCTTTAGGTTGGGCAGGAAAAGCGGCAGGTTATGCAGGCATACAGGCTCATCCGAGAGGGCATAATTACATTTTTTCTATTTGGGATCACAAACAACATACCGCTCCTATTAAGGCTCTTTACCAAGGTCCGGGAACTCTGGTCGAAAATTTTGGAGGTGAAGGTACGGGATTAAAATCTTGGAACTTTGAATTGGGTTGGGATACGGATGTTTGGTACACACTAATTGCAAGATGCTGGATCGACAAGGATCGTACCTTTTATGGATATTGGGTGAAATCTGGAAAAACCAATCAATGGACACATATGGTTACCATGCAGGTCGCAGCAAAAAACGCATACCTACTGGGAGGAAACGATTCATTCATAGAGGATTGGCTCGAGACAGGAAAAAATTCTCGCACAACCCATATCCGCAATGGATGGAAACGTAAACCAACTGGAGAGTGGCATGCATTTTCTAAGGCCAAATATTCTGTTAATAGTTGGGACTTAGTAAAAGGAAAACGTTCCTTTAATTATAAGCTGAATTGGGATGGAGGAGTTGCTAAAGATTCAACCGGAGAATTTTACTATATGGTTTCTGGCGGCAAAGAGACGAAACCCACAACTAAAAATCCTTCGATATTTAAAATAGAGAGAAATTTCGAAAAACCTCAACAAACTCCGATTAAAATAATCTCAGCAAAAGCTAAAAGGATAAGCGCTCAAAAAATTAGTGTTGAATGGGAAAGTGATTCCACCACACTCCCGCAATTCTCATATGAAATCAAAGTCTTACATGCCATCAATAAAAATAAGCCCATTATTAGTCATCTCAAAACAACTATTCCGCACCAAAGAAAAACTGAAATATCCATTCCAAAATCAATTAATTACAACGACATTAAAATCATTCTACAATGCAAAGATATATTAGATAATGAATCTAACGTTTTGAATTTCGGGCTTTAAATTCATCAAGCCAAAGAGAAATTTTTTTAATCAATCGAAGAAGAATATTCCAAAATTCTTATAAAAGAGTTACCTCGATTTTTCATATCAGGCTCAATTCTTTGCTTCTCTTTCCACAACCTACCGAGCAGCTGTCGCTGCTTCAGACTCATTCCTTCAATACGCTTATCAACATACTTCTGGTGCGTCGATGGATTGTAGGCCTGAGGTAATTTATTTGTGTCTATTTTTTTAAGGAGCTTCCCAAGTTCAACCGAATCAACATTACCAGAGATTTTTGGTTGTTTGATTTCCTTACCCCCCCAATGAGGAGCGTCGGAAAGAACACTCATATTGAGAGCTATTAATTCATTTTTCAATTCATTTAATAGCTTAGGATTTTGATCGATAATATCATTTGTCTGATTGGGGTCATTTTTTAAATCGTAAAGTTCAAATTTCCGAAACCCACCTGAACCTTTTTTTATTTCTGGAATCCATGATTCCTGAAACTGATTAAGCCTAACAAATTCACCGCGGATTTTTTCTGCTTCTTTGTTTTTAAACTTAGAATTATACAACATTGAGAACATTTCCTTTCGACTCACCGTGCGACCTAAATCTTTTTCTATGAAGCCCTTCGCCTCATTAACCAATTCATTAATTCTCTTTTGATCACGTTTGAATTCTAATTTTCTGTAACCAAGTAATGTGTAATTTCCCTTTCTTAGAGCGACATTGGGCTGTCCAGTCGGTGAGTTCCAAAATAGAGACTGCTTACGACGGAATTCACCTTTGGTTGTTAGCAACGGGGCAAGGTTAGAACCATCCAAATGAACATTCTTTGGAGGAGCTATATGGAGCAGCCCACACAATGTGGGTAACAGGTCGACAGAGCCAGCAGGATTTGAAAGCGTTTGACCTCCTTTAATCCCTTTTGGCCAATAGATGATTCCTGGTGTTCTGAGACCACCTTGAAAATTTGACCCCTTATCACCACGCAAATCACCATTCCTCTCAGAACGATAACTACCATGATCTGAAGTATAGACGATTATTGTATTCTCTAACTCACCCAAAGAATCTAATTTCTTAAGGATTCTTCCAATGGCATTATCGGTATTTTCTACAGTGCCAGAATAAATTGCGTCGGGGTCGTTTAGCTTTCCATATTTTGACACAATTTCATCAGGAGCTGCTATAGGTGCATGGGGCTCCTGAAACCAGAGATTGATGAAAAAAGGGCGATCTTTTTGGTACTCCTTATCAAACCAATTAATGGCTTCATCGGCAATTATTTGGCAAGCATAACCCTCAATTTTTCCAGTCTCTTTACCATTTCTAACAAAGTTAACTGGATCTTTATGACTTGGGTTAGCATTGTTATCAGTGGCAAACCAATAATCAAAACCATGATCATTCAAGGACGGCTTATCGATACCTTTAAAGGGAGTTCCAAGATGCCATTTTCCTAAGTGAACTGTTTGATAACTCTTTTCCTTTAACAACTCCGCAATCGTTACTTCCCTTTCAAGAAGATGCATCAAATGAACACTGTCTTGAATCACTGTATATACGCCCGTTCTTAAATGCTGCCTTCCTGTTAGAAATGTTGCTCTAGAGGGAGAACAAACCACAGCGCCTGAATGAAATTCGGCAAACTTCACACCCTCTGAAGCAAGTCGATCGATGTTGGGAGTTTTAACAATCCCTCCATAAGCCCCTATGTCCTTGATCCCTAAATCATCGGACATTAAAAGCAACACATTGGCTCTTTTTTTCTTAGCCGCTGAATTTAGCAGCTTTCTGACTTTGGGAGTTTCTTTTACATACCGACCATGGTCCAAGGTCAAATTCACATTATGAGGAGCATGATACTTTTCGAAATTTCCTTTTTGAAAAAAATGATTAATAAAATTGATAGGTTTCTTTTTCCTCTGGTTGCTTAGTTGTGTGTCAGCTCCAGATTCAATGAGCATTTTAGTAATCTCGAATCGCCCCATCCTCGCCGCACTATGCAGTGCTGTATCCCCATTTTTGGTTTGAATATTTGGGTTAGCTCCATTATCCAATAATAATTTCACAATCTCTTCATGCCCATACTGAGAAGCAATGATGATCGGAGGTCTTTCCTTATCAAAATGTTCATGAGGCATATTAAGGTCAGCACCAGCCTCAATTAATATTTTAGCCTCTTTAATATTATCATTAATGAGGGAAGAATTTAAAATTGTGGTCAAAAGATAAGGTGGTTCTTTTTTATATCTCAGAATGGCCTCTTCCCTAGATTCAACAAAAAATATGAGCTCATTACTAATATAACTTTTCGGGTTTTGAATTTGCACCATATTCATTCCCTTGGATGGTATTTTATACAGTTCAAGATCAGCTAAATCTTTTCCCACCATCTTAAACTTTGCAGGAAACCTTTCGCCATTCACAAAAACGTATGAGTTTTCCTTAACGTATCGCGCACTAATTCTCATTGTTTTATTTTCCTCGTTAATACGAGGAAACAGTTGAGCTCCTCTTTGCTCATGGAGCGAACCTGCTGTCCATATAACCGGAGGAGGAGAGTTAAAGTCCCCTCCAAGAGCTCCTGTAAATGTTCCAACAAAGGCTCCTGATTTGGCCTTTCGAATTAAGGTCTTAAGAGAATAAATTTGGCCACTAAGATCAAAATTTTTATAGCCAAAAGAAGCACTTACACCACCCTCAATATTCGTCTTAGAGGGATTAACTTTAACGTAGCTTAATTTTATTTTTTCACGTTTTGAATCATTAACTATTAATCCGGATACTTTTAAAAGAACACTTCCTTTCTTCGAACTCTCTTCCAACCCTTTGATAAGACTTAAGGTGATCGGATCGTTTGCTGTTTTATCACTAAGAGTGGCCTGCCTTCCAAATGCTCCAGGAAAACCCGAACTTGATTCTTTAAACATATCAATAACAGGCCACAGTCGCTTGGGCTCACCCATATTAAACATTCTTTTCCATACCTCTTCCTCTGGAAAACCTCGCTCTGCTATTTTCTTCACTCCCCCAAGATCAATCACGCTGTTTCTTCCCTGCGCTTGGGTTATAAAACGATCAAGAGCCCCTCTGAAACTTGGCACTTGCATTGAATCCTGGTCAGTCGCCAAATAGGGAAACGTATGACAGCTGCCACACACATTAGTATTAAGATTCTTTCGGTCACGCGCACCAGTTATATGAAATCTTTCAAATCCTACCAGAGCCTGATCTGACAACTTATCATCATAAGAGCGACCTTTAGTTGGCATATGCGAGAGGTTGAGGAGAAATTCCGCCATCGCATCTCTTTCATTTTTAGTCAGGTAACCTTTTTTGTCTTCATCATTTCGGATATCACTTTCTGAATCCAGCATGGTTGTCGCCATTGATCCGTCGATCACATTTCTTACTGAGGTCTCTGGTTTATTGACATCAGAATTTGGTTCTAGAATTTCTCTTGTCGCGGCATTTTTACCACCGTAAGGATCGCCGGGAACACCATCCCAATGATAAGGTGCGGTACCCCTGAGAC
>JACETS010000125.1 GCA_013911195.1 Verrucomicrobiales bacterium
CCATTTGACGGAATGCGTTACCAACCATTAACAACATTTTTGGCCTAACCTCGTCAGACATCGAGAATGCTCCGCTAGAGTATGTGTCGATTACATCTTGATAATTCTTTTCTTGATAATGGATTTTGATCAAATGAAATTGTGCATCAGGTTTCCATTCATTTCCCTCTTTGAGTGATAACGCAGAAGAAAAATATTTTTTTGCTTCATTGATATTTCCCAAGGAATTGCTCATTAGTCCCAATTTAACTAATGCCTCAGCCTGAATGTCCTCTCTTTCTGAAATTTCTAGAAGTTTTTTGAAAGAACTAATGGATTTTTCTTCTTCATTTTGATCAGCGAAGGTCCTAGCTAACGTGAGTATGGCTGCTTCACGGTAGGGGTTATCTTGCTCTATTTTACTAAGTTCCTCAAAGACCAACATTGCTTGGCTAGTATTATCAATTTCAGTTAATGATCTGGCGTGGTAATAAGTTGCGGATAGCTTAACATTATTTTTTTCTAATGATTTTTTAGCCGTATTAAAGAAAGTGACTGCCTCTTTATAATTTTCATTAGAATAAGCTAGGGAACCCAAACGATAATTTGCTGGTCCGAAGTATTCGGTTTTAGAAAATTTTTCAACTATCTTTAAATAGGCTCTTTTAGCATCTTCTGTATTTTTTTGTTTCAGATAAGTTTCTGCCAATCTGTAGGCGGCCAATGGAGTTGAAGTGTCGTTGGGACTTATTTCGATGAATTTCAAATAGTAGGCATTTGCTATAGACCATTGCTTTTGACTGTAAACAAAGTTAGCGTATTCAAGTATTGCTTTTGATTTTTCCTCATTGTTTTCAGTGTATTCCAGATTGGGTATCGCCTTCGGAAAAGTCTTTGGTATTACTATCTCTGCGCGTGGAGCCGTTTCATTAGGAATTATAGGTTCAGCTTTTGGAACAGGAGTTACGAGCTCAGCCTTAGGTGCTGTATTATTGCCAGAGTTATTCTCATCCTGAGAGTATATTATTTCTTCCTCAGAAATAATTGCCAATAATATTAGGATAGTCAGAGTCTTAAACCGCCTCATTAATTTGTATTCTCTGGCTGTGAAGTCGCAAAGGAAATATTCCAGATGTTGGCCTCTTTACAAAGGTTTAACACTTTAACTATATGATCAAAAGAGGCTTCTTTGTCTCCTCTAAGTATTAGTGCCTGATCTGGATATGCAGCAACAATACTCTTGAACATTTCAAGCGTCTCTAGTTCTGTTCGTTCAATCCCTTCTATTATAATGCCTCCTTCTTTTTTTACATTCACAACAATTTCGCCGATTGTTCTTTCAGGGTTTTCACCCGCTGAAGCTGCTGGAACACTAATATCAATTTCTGTTTCGAATCTGGCATAGTTCCAGAGTACTATGAAAAATATTAGCAGTAAAAAAACAACATCAATCATTGGAGCCAGCTGAATACCTGTCCTTTCAGAGCCGAACTGTGATTGAAATTTCATTATCTATTAATTCGGTCGCTTAAATGCCTTGAATATCTGCAGGTCTACTAGTTTCGCTTTTTTGTTTGCCAGCCCTCGCCTTACTGATACTTGCCCGTTTATATTGTGCGGCGAGAAGCGCCATAATGTGAGTTGAAGCGGCTTCAAGTTCTGCCACCAAGCCTTGAACTTTACCTCTAAATAGAGAATAAAAAATTAAAGCAGGAATTCCGATGCATAGACCACCAGCCGTAGTCAATAGAGCCTCGGAGACACCGCTAGCAAGTCCTGTCTGCTTTGACCCAACAAAACTGTGTTGAGCTATTTCGCGAAAAGCCTTAATCATTCCAACAACAGTTCCTAATAGGCCTACCATTGGTGCGATTGCTCCAATATCTGCAAGATACTGGATACGCTGATGTAACAAACTTGCTTGTCTCGAACCCTCAGCTTCAGTGACCTCTCTGACCTCTTCAAAGCTCGCAAGTGGGTTTTTAGTCGCAAACTCTACTGTTTTTGCGGTGATCCTTGAAATGCATTGATCCTGTCGGTTACAGATTTTTAAAAGCCCAATATAATCTTGTTTTCTAATTAGTGAATCTGCCGACCTCATGAAACGTCCACTAACTACGGCTCCTTTTCTGACGGTTAATGTGTAAAAAATTATGAGGAAAACTGCGGCAATTGATAGAGCGGCGAGGGGCCATGCCAAGAATCCAGCCTCTTGCACTAATTGCAAAAGTGTTAAATCGTTGGTGTTTGTATCAGGCTCCTGTGCTTTTGCTAATCCAGTTGTCAAAAGCAGTATTAGACCGATTTTAAAAATTGTATTCATTTTGATTAAACCTTCTCCAAGGTAACTTATATTTAAAAGATGACCCTTTTCTGGTCGATTTTCAAACTTTGGTTGCATTAAGATTAAGTCTTTAATTCTATATTTTACGTTTAATTATACTATTTAGAAATACGTACACTGTGTCAGCAAACTTTCAGCCATCCCGTGCTAATTTTGGAGAAAAGCTGCAAGAGGTCCCTCATAAGCCCGGTGTTTATATAATGAGGGATAGAATTGGTAGAATTATATACGTAGGAAAGGCTAAAGATTTAAGAAAAAGACTCTCTAATTACTTTACTTCA
This sequence comes from Verrucomicrobiales bacterium, assembly GCA_013911195.1. Classification (GTDB taxonomy): domain Bacteria; phylum Verrucomicrobiota; class Verrucomicrobiia; order Verrucomicrobiales; family DEV007; genus EC70. Next base: position 2,605 of record JACETS010000125.1, read on the forward strand.
TCCCGAAGAAGTAGAGCAGATATTAAAACTAGAGCATTAGTGGACAGTATTTGGGATTTTGAAATTAATACGGTCAGATCTGAAAATGAGGCATTGATTCTTGAGGGAAAATTAATAAAGGAGTATCGCCCTAAGTACAATGTGGTCTTTAGAGATGATAAAAGATTTTTAATGCTCAAAATTAATCTTTCTGACCCATTGCCTAAGTTTCAATTGGTTCGCTTGCAAAAGTTAGATGGCGCGAAGTATTATGGCCCATTTCCTCACTCTGGAGCCTTGCGTTTTACATATGATTGGCTTAATAAAAATTTTGGTCTTAGAACTTGTAGAGCAAAAGTGCCTGGAGAGGTTCAATACAAACATTGCAATGATGATGTTATTAGGAATTGCTCAGCACCATGCGTTCAAAAAGTCGATAAAATTGAATACCTTGAGCAAGTAAATAAGGCTTGTCAGTTTCTCGAAGGAGGATGGCGGGAGAGAGTATCTGAACTTGAAAAGCAAATGAATGATGCTTCAGAGAACAATGATTTTGAAATGGCGGCTAATTGCAGGGACATGATTCAGAGTTTGAGAAAAACTCTACAGCCTTCAAGGAAGTTCACTAGGGGTAGGGGTGTTCCTAGCCCCAACATTGATCCCATAAGTGACATTAATGAACTAAAAGATTATTTAGGGATGGCGTCTCCGCCAAAGGTTATGGAGTGTTTTGATATTTCTAATATTTCTTCCAGTCATATCGTTGCATCTATGGTTCGTTTTGAAAATGGTGTGCCAGATAATTCGGGTTACCGTCGTTATCGTATTAAGAGCGTAAAAAAACAAAACGATTTCTCAAGTATGGCTGAGGTTGTGAGGCGTAGGTATTCAAGAATTTTAATTGATGCAAAGAAGGTTTCAGGTGACTTAGGAGAGTATAATCAGGAAACTGCCTATGATGCGGTTCAAAGAATCGGTAATAAATCAAACTTAGTTAAACTTCCTGACTTAGTAGTTGTTGATGGAGGAAAAGGTCAGCTTTCAAGTGCATTAAAGGAATTACGAAGGCTGGGTCTTGATGATTTGCCAATTGTTGGTTTGGCAAAAAAAAATGAGGAGGTTTTTGTTCCTGAGAGTTCCAATTCTTTGAGAATTCCCCATGATACCGGTGCGCTCAAGTTGTTACAAAGAATTAGAGATGAAGCTCACCGATATGCAAATTCATATCATCAATTGCTGATGAGAAGAAGAATAGAGGAAAGTGTGCTAGATGACTGTCCAGGTATTAATGAAAATCGTAAAAAGATATTACTCAAAAGGTTTGGTTCGGTTGCTCGTTTAAAAAGAGCTGGAGTCGATAAAATTGCAGAGATTCAAGGTATCAGTGCCAAAAGTGCCAAGGTTATTAAGCAATTTTTAAATTAAATACCTATAAAAGGTTGTTGCCTCTTGACCTTTGGGTAACAACATAAGACTTTTAGGAATTTATATCATGCCTACCAAAAAAGTATCATTAAGTATTTTCTTATTGGTGGTGTTTTGTATCAACTTCATATTTTATCCGATTAGGGATGCAGTATCGGAGGAGGAGAAATCAATTCCTAAAGCAATTCCAATTCCTGAACCAGAAAATGAAAATCTTTCTGATGCTCCTCGTGCTTTGCCTGTTCAGCCGCCTCAAGATGATGATTTAGAGGTACCTAAAGCAATTCCCCTAAATGAAAAAGAAATTGATGATAAGCCAAATGAAATTAAGAAGTTAGATAATCCTTCTGATACAGATATAGAAGAAGCACCAAAGGAATTTGAATTACCTCCTTTGCCCCCGATTCAAGAAAACATTTTAAATGCGCTTGAAAAAGAGAATCAAGATGTGAGAGCTGCCTGGGAAACTCAAACCGAGGCTAGAACGTTAACTCTCAAAGTTCCTGCTCCTAGAGGACAAATTACCGACCGGAATGGAGACCCACTTGCTCAAAATAAGTTAGGATATTTTGTGGCTCTTAAATTTCCTTATTTTAAAGATCCCAAACAATCTGAAATTATAAAGTATGCTAATAATCGAATAGAGTATGCCAAAAATTTGTTTGATTCTGATTGGTCGATTAGTGATGAAAGTATCTTAAGTCATTATAAAAATCGTAGATGGCTGCCATTTCCATTTTCATCAATGTTGAGTAATGATCAGATTGAACTTTTTAAATCAAAACCAAAACCAGGGCTCGAGTTGTTTCCCACCTACCAGAGGTTTTACCCTGGGGAAGGTTTGGCGTGCCATGTTATTGGATACGTAGGTAAAAAAGCCAAGGCTCCCAAAGGACCTGTTGTTCCTGGTGAATTGTTGTGGCCAATAACCGAAGGGAGGGAAGGGTTAGAGAAAACTTTTGATGATAGATTACAGGGTAGTCCGGGGAAAATTAATTACCTCTTTGACACCAATGGAGTGAAACTTGCTGAGGAGATTATTACTAGGCCTGTTCCTGGTAAGAATGTTGTTACGAGTATAGATATAGAAATGCAGGATCTTGCAGAAAAGGCTCTTGCTGATCACACTGAACGAGGTGCTTTTGTTGTGATGGATTGCATTACCGGTGATGTCTATGCATTGGCTTCCAGACCGACTTATGATATCAATGTATGGATTCCTGCCATAACGAATTCCAAGTTTAAAAAACTTCAAGAAGATCCAAATTTACCACTTTTCCCAAGGGCTTTTAGAGGTCAGTATCCTCCAGCTTCAACATTTAAGATTTCTGTTGCTCTTGCTGCTCTAGAAAATGGAGCTGTTGATCAAACTACTTTAATCGATTGTCCAAGGTCAATTGAGATAGGAGATAAAATTTTTAGAAATTGGAGTAAAAAACCTGAGGGTAATCTTAATGTTATGAATGCAATAATGCGCTCTTGTAACACATGGTTTTATGTTGTTGGTAGAGAAACTGGTGGTGAAAATATCGCATCGATGGCACATCGATTTGGTTTTGGTGAAAAGACTGGTTTGCCACTAAATGCTGAGGAAGACGGATTTATTCCTACCGAATCTGTATTGAAAGACAAGTTTGGCCATTCATTTACAGGTGGATATGTGGCCCATGCTTCGATTGGGCAAGGATATGTTTTATCAACTCCAATACAAGTCGCTCAGATGATGGCAGGTGTGGGTAATGGATTTGTTGTTCCTAAGCCAAGACTAGTTTTACAGGTCCAAGATCTTAACAACAATGTGACTGAAAATTTTTATCCGGAAGAGAAAAATGCATTGAATATTAATCCTATTAATATGTCGTTAGTCCGCCAGGGTATGATTGATGTCGTTAACGCTAGTTCTGGAACTGCGATGAGAGCTAGAAATAAGCATGTTACAATGTCAGGGAAGACTGGAACAGGGCAATGGATTCAAAATGGAAAGCAACTATTAATTTCTTGGTTTGCTGGATGCGTTCCTGCAGAAAATCCTAGATTCGCCTTCGCCGCGATTTGTGAAGGCAATCCGGGTGAAGAGATTACTGGAAGTAGTAAAGCGGCACCCTTAGTTGGTGATTTTTTTAATGCCTTATACGAATTAAAAAAAGAAAGAGGGGAGTTGGAAGACTATACAAAAACGGCTGTTGCCACCGCTTTTAAGTTGCCAAATGAAGAAGAAGATGGAGATAATCTAAACGAAGAGGCATCTGAAGATCCTAATGTCTTAAGAAGACTTTTTAGCCCTTTTCGGAGAAGAAGATAAAATAAATTTGAATAGTATCTATGGAAGTTCAAGTAGCAACACTCTGTGATTCAGCTCACGATTATAATCACAAGCTTTGTATCATGGGTACCTTTGATACAATTTGCTCAACTCATCTTCCTGTAGTTCACCCACAGTGTGCTATAGCCTTGAGAATATGTTTTAAACCTGGAGATGAAGGTGATCACGAAATAGCAATTAACTTTATTGATGATGACGGCAAGCCCAAAATGCCATCAATTCAATCTAGAATAAATGTTCAGCTGCCTCCAGATGCTTATTTTTTAACGAGAAATTTAGTTATCAATATTCAACGCCTACAATTCGATGATGTTGGTCAGTTCTCAATCGACGTTAGTGCTGACGGTTCGATGTTAACAAGAATTCCTTTAAGAGTAATGTTGGTTGATAAGAAGCAGTCCAAGTCTTAGCTGTTACTAAAATACTTCTAAAGGAGTGCTAAATAATTATCAAAGATGAGTCTGCTTGGTTTTGTGCTATTACTTACCAAGTTCTATAATTCTCTTTGCTTTATTTACTAATTCAATAAACTCTTTTCGAAGCCCATTCTTGTCCTTGCCGATTCCCTCTGAAGCAAGTTCCAAGATCAGTTCGCAGTTGATATCGCCAGCGTATTCAGAATTTCTTAAGAGCATTCCAAATCCTGCAACAGCGGATGCAAAACGGAAATCTAGGCTTGATTTCTCCCAACCTTTACCAGAATCAGTTAGAGGAACGACAAACTCATTGGCATTGTCTTTAATTTTATCCTCGGGATTTTTGTAGCGAAGAAAAACAGTGAGTAACTCTTCGCTGTCAATGAGGTCAGAGTATTTATTTTCAGCTTTATTGTCGTCCGTTTTTTTGTATTTGGACTTTACCTTATTTTGATCACTCGATCCTGGAGGTGTTATTTCATAAATGGCTGTGATAGTATGTCCGGCTCCAATTTCTCCTGCATCTTTTTTATCATTACGGAAATCTTCAGCCTTCATTCTTCTATTTGCATAACCGATTAATCTGTAGCTGCCCACTTTTCTCGGATTAAAATCGACTTGGATTTTCACATCTTTGGCAACTGTGACTAACGTTGAGCTCATCTTATCGACCAAGACTCGTTTCCCCTCTTTGAATGAGTCAATGTAGTAGTATTCACCATTCCCATTATTAGCAATTTGCTCAAGGTTATGATCTTTGATGTTACCTTCACCAAAACCAAGTGCAGTTAAGTAAATGTTATCTTTATCAGCTCGATCTTTGACTAGTTTAATCAGTTGTGAACGGTCAGAAATTCCAACGTTAAAGTCCCCATCGGTAGCAATAATAATACGATTAGTTCCATCTT
>JACETS010000126.1 GCA_013911195.1 Verrucomicrobiales bacterium
TACTTGAGCAGCGGCTATAGGGCTAAAAACAACCTCTTCTACATTGATCGGTATTTCCCTAACACAGCGAATCGTATTTTGTAGCCGCGTTTTAATACCATGAATAATATGGTAATCAGCCTCAACAACTTCACCCTGTCTTCCGACAGGATTTTGTACTTTTTCCTGCCCATCAACATAATAATCCCTAATTATACTATGTAGAAACACATTTTCAGGAGGCAACTTAATATCACGCGCGATTTCTCTTACCTCATCAAGGTCTTCATCAGTGATTTCATTTATTCCTTCAACTTCAGGAATACGAATTGAACCTTTATTACATAAACTCTCAATATGGGAACCAGAAACAGCCAAATATACACTACTAATCTCAACATCAGATTTCTCCTCAGCTTCAACCAGGGCATCATTAAGGCATGTCTGAGTGGTCTCAAAATCAACTATTTCTCCCTTGCGAACCCCTCGAGAAGGCGCTTGTCCAACTCCAAGTATCTTGATTGAACCATTACCCAAGACCTCGCCAACGACGACACATATAGTTGACGTCCCTATCTCTAAGCCCGCATAGATTTTGGATTTTGCCATCTATTGATAGCGTTCACTAAAGATGCCACTTTAGTCAACACTTAGATGACAATAGAAAGAAAAAAACGTCTAATCATGTCCTTCTAATTCACTATCAACTGGAAGAGCCTTTGGAATTTGAACAGGTTTCTTGATTTTTTTAAAGAATTTTAATTTTTTTTCAGTTTCTTGAGGGTTTGGAGCAGTTCTTCTAGTAACCGGAACAGCCCTAGGGGCAACTGAGTCTGAAACAAAATTATTGGCAAATTTGACAGGAGTATTTTTCTTTACCATGACATTAGCCTCGGCTAGCACTCTTCCTCTTCGAGTGGCTTCAGCAAGTAACAGTTTTAAATCACTGATCTGCCTAGGAATATCATCAAATCCAAAAGTAATTTCTGCCCCGGTGTTAAGATAGCCAATAATAGAAAAATCATTTTTCGAGTGAAGTGTTCTCAAAAGAACAGGCGAATTACTGAAATATTCAGAAAATTCTAAAGCGATATCCAAGCCTCTTTGTACAGCTAAAGAGCTCAGTTTTTTCCCGGGCGTTACATCTGAAAATTCTGAGGAAATAATGACTGGATAATTCTCAAATCTCATCACTGGCTCTTCTGCTTTAAAAGCAGTACCACTTTCGTCTAAAAGTAGGCCTCCAAGAATTCTAAAATTATTTTCTAATATCTCAGGTCCACTTAACCATGCGATTGGCGTACGCTCAGAAATATTAATCGACAAACTGCCAGGCATTTTTCTAATAATTTCAGCATCTTGAATCATTGGCAGTTCGGAAAGAATTCTCTCTCTGGCGTCTTTAATATTGATTCTCAAAATATTATCACCAATAACGATCCCTGAATTTTTCAACACCCTAGCCTCAGGTAACGCTCCATCGGTCTGATAGTTAATGTTAGTGAGAGAAAATTTTGGGCTTTCAAATAAAAAACGATCGACTCCTCTATATACTCCCAAGAGAATCACACAAAGAATGGCGGTAATCACACCCCATTTAAGAAATCTGATTAAAAATATTTTTCTTCTAACACTAACAGATTTCTTAGAATTCACTCTAACATTCAAACTTTGCGTGCGAGTTTTTTTGGGTTTATTCTTAGAACCAGCACGCAAACGATTTCTTGATGATGAAGGCTTTCTCTTTTTCATTTAATTAATATTTTTTTCTTAACCTCATTGAAAGTTCAGCTATTCTTTCACAGAGATCAGCAAAGTTAATTCCGTATGCATTTGCCGCCTTGGGCAACAAACTCGTTTCAGTCATTCCTGGTATTGTATTGACCTCAAGAACATATGGTATTTGCTCATCTGAAAGTAATACATCAACTCTAGAATATATTTCGATACCAAGTGCCTTGTGAGCCTCGAGTGCTAAATCTTTGATTTTGGATGTTATTTCATCATCCAGATCAGCCGGACAAAAATATTGGCTTCCTTGCCCGCCTGAGAGCCATGGATATTTATTATTCATATCATAAAACCCAGATTCAGGTTGAATATGAACTATAGGCAAGGCTTCACCGTTAAGAATACCAACTGTTAATTCTTTTCCCGATATAAACTCTTCTACTAGAGCAATTTCATCATATTTGGCGACGTCCTTTATAGCCTCATCAAACTCTGAAGCATACCTTATAATGTGAACACCCACACTTGAACCTTCCTTTGGTGGCTTTATAACGTAAGGCTCCTTAATAGAGCTTTTTGATTCACCAGAGGTAGAAATAAAATCAAACAAAGGTGTGTTAACTCCATGCTCAACAAAACTCTTTTTACTCAAAAGTTTATCAAATGCAAGTTCACTACTACTGGCACCAGCTCCAGTGTAGGGTATTCGGCGTTCATTAAGTATTTTCTGAAGAGAACCATCTTCTCCGAAAGTTCCATGAATCACATTGAATACCAAATCAACTTCATCTTCTAGGTTTAAACTTTCATCTTCTAGGACAACATCAATAACTGCGGCCCCTTTCTCAGCAAGAGCCTTTGATACACTTTTACCAGAAGCAATAGAAACTTCTCTTTCGGATCCTGGTCCGCCCATTAATACAGCAATAGTTTTGTGATCAACTGACATATTTTTTAGTTTTAAAATACAATCTCCTCTTCTCCAATAATTTGCACTTCTGTTTCAAGTTTTATCCCTCGTGAATTAAAAGCCTTTTGCTTAATTTCATTTATAACGCCAAGGACATCTAGGGCCGTGGCTTTACCATCATTAACTATGAAATTTCCATGAACGTCTGACACTCGAGCGTCTCCAACACTAAAGCCTTTCATATCCATCTCTTCTATCAATTTCCCTGCTGGAATTGTATCCGGGTTTTTAAAAATACATCCTGCACTAGCTGCAATCGGCTGACTCTGCTTCCTCTTACTCATAGACTCTTGAGTTAGTGTTTCAATATCTCTGACATTCCCCTTAACTCCCTCAAATACGGCAGAAATCGCATAGTTATTATTAAGCTCAGGAACGCTTCTATACTCTGATTTTACATCATGAGATGATTTTTCATAGATTTGACCACTGGAGTCTAAAAATTTGACTGAAACCACTTGATCAAACGTTTCAGTCCCCATGGCCCCTGCATTCATTCTTAAACCTCCGCCAACATTACCTGGAATTCCCTCCATCCATTCGAATCCACTAATCTCATGCATTTTCGCAACATTATTTAATTTCTTAAAACGAGCACCCACACCAGCAGTTATATAATTTCCTGAAACTGAAACTTCACTAAACTCTCCTCCTGAAGGATGAATTACAGCACCTTGAATTCCTCCATCACAGATTAATAAATTAGACCCTCTTCCAATAACCCGAACCGGAATATTTAATCGGTCAAAAAACCCTAAAGCCTTGGAAAAACTTTCTACAGTTATTGGTTCTACCCAATATTGAGCCGGGCCACCAACTTTCAAGGTAGTATGCCTTCTCATGGGTTCATACAATCTGCACTCAATCATTGGATCATCCAGCTCTCTCCTCAGCTTATCGATAACCTCAAGATCTCTTGCCAGCAAAGAACCTATTTCATGAACATTTCCCGCTCCGAGAATTAACACTTGATCACCCGGTTTTATGTAAGCACCAATTACATGATGTGCAGATTCAAAGCATTGAATTAATTCGACTTCAATATCTGTACTTTCCCTAATCGATTCAACAATAGCTTTTGAGTCGGCACCTACAATTGGAACTTCCCCTGCAGCATAAACTTCGGTTACAAAAAGTTTGTCGACCCCACTAAACGCACCAGAAAATTTATCTAGCATAAGTTTCGTCCGACTATACCTGTGAGGTTGAAATACACAAACGAGCCTCTCAGGATTCAACTGTTTAGCCGTCTCAATAGTCGCTTTGATCTCTGTGGGATGATGCCCATAATCATCAACAATTGAATAATTAGATGATTTATACAGCATATCAAACCGTCTCCTAGCACCTCTGAATTCGGCCATCGATTGGGCTATTTCTGAAAACTCCATACCTAACTCATTGGCAAGAGCAACTACTGCCAATGCATTAAGAACATTATGCTTTCCAGGCACCCCTAAGGTAATAGATCCTAACTTTTTTTCTGCCGCGTAGACCGTAAAATCCGTACTACTCTCTCTAATTTTCTCTATCTCACACCATATATCATCTTTATTATCAAAACCATAAGAGATTGCATTAGAACGCTTTGAACAAAGCCTTTTAGTCTCCAAGTCTTCCGAGCAATAAATTATTTTGTTACTACATTTATTAAGATACTCATCAAATACCAACCTAATTTCTTGAATCCCTTCTTTGTAGTAGTCTAAATGATCTTCTTCAACATTTAATAGAATCGCATACTCAGGATTATAATTAATCAATGACCCATCACTTTCATCTCCCTCAGCAATAAAAAAATCACTTTCTGAATTCCAAAATGCATTTGTTCCTAAAATAGGAACCTCAGCGCCAACATAATGAGAGGGCATCTTCTCTCCTCCTCTAAGCACTTTGGCAGCAAGCGCTGAAGTCGTCGTCTTACCATGAGTCCCAGCAACTATAATACTCTTTTTCTTGGACATTATAGCGGCCAAAGCCTCCGCTCTTCTTATCATTGGAATGCCCAACTCTTTGGCTTTATCATAAACAACATTACCCTGTTTTATTGCTGAAGAATAAACCACGAGATCCACACCATTTATTTGATCAGATGAATGAGCCCCACAAAAATTTAACCCCAATTTTATCAACCTTTCGGTTTCTTTGGTATCAGCTTTATCAGATCCACTCACAGTGTGGCCAAGACTCAAAAGCAACCCTGCAATTCCACTCATACCAGAACCTGCAACACCAATTAAATGTATTTTAATCGGTGACTTAGTGCCTAAATTCAAAATATCTGACCAGTCTTCTTTCAATTACACAAATTGTTAATTTTATCACATATTTTTTCCGCTGAATCCACTCTAGATAAATTTTTCATAGAGGTTTTCATTTCTCTGTAGCATTTGCCGTCATCCTTAAATAGTTCATCTATAAAAGAAAAAAGAGAATCTGTATTAAGTTGCTCCTCTTTGATCAAACGAGCTGCCCCATTTTTAACATAATAATTTGCATTCAATGTTTGGTGGTCATCAGTTGCGAATGGATACGGGACCAAAATAGCTGGTATTGCATAAGCAGAAATCTCAGCAAGACTAGATGCCCCTGATCTAACAATTGCCAGATCTGATGCTACATAGGCTAAATGCATTTCATTACAGAATGGTATAACTTTTGAAATGTCCTGATAATTCTCATAGTAACCTGTAATCCTGTCATAATCGTTAGGCCCAGTAATATGTAAGATTTGCATTCCTGCGTCTTTAATCTTATCAAGATTGTGAACAATCGAAGTATTTAAAGCTTGGGCCCCTTGACTGCCCCCCATCACCAAAATAGTTTTTTTATCAGCTCTAAGTCCAAAGTTGGCGATTGCCATACTTCTATCATGAGCTTCTCTTAAAATAGATCTTAATGGAGTTCCTACCACCATCGTTTCTTTGTTTTTGAAAAATTTTTCACATGGTGACATTCCTAAAAGAATATGATCTGCCCAGCGAGCAGCCACACGATTTGCTTTGCCAGGAAAGGCATTAGATTCATGGATGAAGTTTTTAAGCTTTTTTTTACGCCCAGCAATCAACGGGGGCACAGAGGTAAACCCACCCATTCCTAGTACAGCATCGGCTCTAAAATCTTTGATGATTTTTTTACTTTTTTTATACCCCATAAAAAAACTCTTTAAGAATTTTAGCATTTTAGGAGAATAAAATTTCGGCATTCCTATTGATGCTAAACACTCATATTCCAAATCGCTATGACCTTCCATGGCGAGTGCATCTATCTCTTTTTGAGATATTATTAGAAGCGGAACCCCACCTTTTTTAATTAAGGCCTCAGCGACAGCAATACCTGGAAAAAGATGACCACCAGTCCCCCCGCACGCTATTATCAAACGAACACTCATTAAACTATATTCTTGGTAAGGCCCTATGCCCTTGTAGGAGTTTGGCATCTGGGTCAACTACCGGCTCATGACCCTGTCTATAAATATTCAAAATAATACCTACCGCAGCTAAACAGAAAAGCAGATTAGAGCCACCGTAACTAACAAAAGGTAGAGGCAACCCCTTGTTAGGCAGGCATCCAGTGGTTACAGCTACATTGAGCAATGCCTGAAGAGATATTAATATAATTAATCCAAAGCCTAGAAGTTTTCCAAACCTATCAGGTGCAGAGTTCGAGATTGATACTCCAAAAACGAGAATAAGAACGAAAATTAAAACAACAGATAGCGTTATTCTGGCACCAAGCTCCTCCCCAATCATTGGAAAAATAAAATCAGTATGAGCAAAAGGCATATACATTAATTTTTCTCTTCCTTCACCCAATCCAAGCCCTGAAATTCCACCCTCTCCCATTGCCAATTGTGCCCTCCACTGCTGTAAACCGAACCCAGTTTTGTGTGCTTCAAGGTCTAAAAATGCAATGAATCTTTCAAGCCTATTAGGATTTTGCCAAACAGCCAGTGCCAAAACTGATAAAGAACCAAATGCACTAACAATGAACATTTTAATATTACTCCCACTTACAAACATTACAATTAGTGATGCACAAATTAATAAGGCAGCAGTACCCATATCAGTTTCAATAGCTATTAATGCAACTGGGATAATTGCTATCAATACTGGATATATAAATCCAAATTTAATCTCGGATGTTCTTTCGTAATATTTAGAACACCAACCGGCGATCACAAACATCAAAGAAATCTTTGCTAATTCAGACGGCTGAATACGAGCAAAGCTTAATCCAAATGCCTCAAGGCCAATCCATCGTGAAGAGCCGTTAGCAGGTTGAGCTATAGGAGGAACAAAGCATAAGATCAATGCAATAATAGATAAAACAAACCAAAGCCATCTTGTTCTATACCAAAAATGATAATCAATGCAGGCCGTCAACGCACATAACACCAAACCTATAACTAACCATATAACTTGGCGATTTACATCATGATAAATATCAGATCTCTCAGATATGTAGACACTGGTACTTAGGAGCATAACTATCCCTAAGACCAACAAACTGATGATCGATAAACTGAAAATAATTAGACTTCTTTCCCCCATTTAATATAAAGAATAAAGGTAATTAGGGCATACGTAACATTCTTCCAATCCCAAGAGCCCTTGGATTAACACCTGGATTAAGCTTCAGTATTTCATCAACACTCACCCTGTGTTTTTTAGCGATGCCATAAAGAGTATCTCCAGATTCAATAATATATTGAGCATCTAAGTTTCCGTTTTTCACCGAACTATTAGCAATTAATGCTTCAGCAGGAATTTCCCTAACCACTTTAGCAGAAATAACATTAGGCTCAGCAGATACTGGAATTGCTCTAGGTATTATCTTATTTTCAATCTTTTGGTCTGACTTTGAAAGTAATTGAAACCCATCATCTTCATTAACAGGACTTGATAGATCCTCACCTTCCACAGTTTCA
>JACETS010000127.1 GCA_013911195.1 Verrucomicrobiales bacterium
AGATTGAGCTTTCAGCATTCTGCTTTTAAAAACGTCACATACGGCAACAACTTTTGCATCTTGTTGGCGTAAAAACATGTTTAGGTTGCGATGTATTCCGTGATTGCCGGTTCCGATCATTCCAATAGTGATCTTATTGCTTGGAGCATTTTTTCCAAGAAGGCTATTTTTTGAAATATAGAAAGGAGCAGTTGAGAATGATGCAAATTTAAGAAAATGACGTCTTTTCATTTTTATTTTGTTCAATATTTATTTTTTATACCACAAACATCCTGAGTTAAGATGTTTTTTTTTCGCTCAATACCAAAGAGAATATGGTCATAACAATAAACAATGCTAAAGGAGCTATGGGTGATGTCCATTGCCCATTACTCTGAAAAAGCAGCATGCAGAATGATAGATATATAATTATCAATAGTCCTATTCTCGAGAATGCTTTTAAGGAATGGCTTTTTAAAATCATTGCGCCAATTAAAATCAAAATAAACCATATAAGTATTTCTTTGTTTTTAGAGATTTTACTTATAAAAAGCCCTGATTGAATAGTGCTGATAGCAAGCGCCATTTGTTCAGCATTTGATATCTGGCTATTATTTCTAAAAGGAATATTTTTTATATTTCCTGAGTTTTGATTATTTCCTATTAGTATAATTCTCTTACCTAGTAATGATTTGTTTTTACTGTCCAGTTCACTTGGAGGCACAGTGAGTAAGTTTATTTTTTCTATCGAAAGCTCTTCCTGCAAGGCAGGATAAATTTGAACATGACCACCATTGTCTATGGGTATTATTTTTCTATCTCCCAGTTCTATATTATTGCCCATATTAATGATGACTTGGTCAGCTTTAATTTTAAGGTCTAGCATTATTGCTTTTAAAACAAAGGAGGGGACAATCTTATCACCAATTCTTGCGATCAAAGGAAATGTGTAGATACCTTCATCATAATTATTATCGGCAAGGTCAATTCTGGTAAATGCAATTGGAAGTCCCATTGCTGCAAATCTTTGGTTTGGAAGCGAATTGATTCTTGTGAATTCCGGAATGTTATCAGTATTGCCATTCACAGAATTAATGATGTCAAAAAAATTTTCTCCTTTTTCTGTTGAGGGATCAATAGATCGGTCCATTTGGCAAACCGCACTTAGTAGTAAGTTTTCTTGATTAAAGGCTAAGCATGCGGTTCTTAGTGTTTCAACTAGGCCCTCTGCTCGATCAGGAAATTCAAGAGAAGGTTCAATGGCAATAAGTTCTGGGTCGTATTGTTTGAGATTGTTAAGAATAACCGCGTAATCTAGTGGACTAGGTGGCCAATCTTGTATAACTGACTCTTCAGAATCATCTAGTGTTAATAAGGTAACCGATGAGGACTCTTTTTTTTCTTTTTTAGTATCAATTAGCCAATTGACGTAACTACTTTCAAAATCAACAATAATCCCCTCATTCTTTTCTCTTTCAACTAAGAGTAGAGATAAGATGCAGGATGCTATGAAGAGAATCGTTTTTTTTCGACTATTCACTAATAACTTTTATTAGTTGTTAAACTCTATCAAAAATTGGAGATGTTCCTGCCCAGTTCTAAGAAAGATTTCGTTGCTTTCTCCAGACCATCTATATGCATTTCCATTAGATAGATCCCTAGCATAATAAATTAATTCATTAGATAACTCGATTGATTTATGTTTAATGCTGATCATGACGCTTCTAGAATTTGAAGAGTCTTCATTATCGATTTTTAAAAGGTATTCATCCGTAGATAATTTTTCTGTCTTAATGGCGATATTCTCATCCTTAGTCGAGCATTCTATTTCTTCTAAACTTTTTCTGTCATGTGATTTATCAATGGTTGATTGGTCATGATCAAAAGTTAGTCCTTTATGGATAAGATCGGTCTCAAAGTTTGAAAACCCAGCACTGATCATTCTATTATGAAAATCATTGGATAATTTTTCCTCGGTAACAAAACTTATATAAGGAAAATCTTTTCTCAAAGATTGTATAGTTTGATCCCAAAATGACAGAGGAAAGCATGTTATTTCAGGAATAGAGAAAATCTCTACTCCCTGTACAATCCAGAACCTAAAAACATTTTCCCATTTTTTTCGCCTTGATTCCCATCCTTCACCAATTAGATCCATTACTCCCTCATCATTAAACAAATGAGGCTCACTCAGGTAAAAAGGATGCTGGTTAGAGCATTTTATTGGAAATTTCATTCCTAAAGTTATCCCATTTGATGCAAGCTTATGAGTAAGTTCTCCAAACGAGGACGAATCGGTTATATTATTATCCATTGAATAATGTCCTTTGCTGTCTCCACCAATTAATCCTTTTTGATTCTGTGGGAAAATGACAGGCAATAAAAAAACATCATTTTCTTTAGCAATCGGTAAACGATTAATATTGCAGAAAATGGTTTTATCTAATTGATGCCACTTGGCTAGTATAAGGTCTTTTCTTTCTACTTTTAGAAATCTAACTTCCTTGGGGTCAACCTCTTCCTTAATAGGGTGATTCTGACCAGCCCACAGTTCAACATTCCACTCATAAGTTCCTGAGTCAGGAGGAGTCCAACTTCCTTCCCATTTATTGGAATCAGTTTTGATTAAAGGCTCTTCGTTCCATTGTTCTTTTCCAGTAACCCTCCATCGAACAAAGCCGTTTACTTTATCCTGATCATCATAACCGAATGGATGAACGATAATCGAAAATGGTTGCCCTGGTGATCTTACCTCAGGTTGTGAAATGGAATCTTCTGAGGCATCAAATATAGTGAATTTAGATTCTTGATCAATGATTGCTAGAACGGGAAACGGCTCAATTTTTCCGTCATAGCAATTCTCATTCTGTATGCTGTTAAGCATCTTTTCTAAATTTATAAGGATATGGCTTCTTCACTCAGGTATGGAGTCAGGCTAGGAAGAATATTAGTATTCTCAAGAATCTCTCTGATATTCTCCAACGCACGAGGAATAAATCTTAAAAATTCAGTTTTTCCGAGTTCATTTCCGAGTCTTGAATAAGCGCCTAAGGCTTGCATTAGGCGCTGACAGCTACAAGCTTCGAATAAAGGTTCCCATTCATTTTTTTTACGGCTTTTAAAAGCGTAATTGATAATTTCTTTCCTCTGCGATTTCGTAAAATTTACATAAGGGTCGTAAACGAGTGAAGCAATATCATATTCTCTCAGGCCTAACCGCAAACCCTGATAATCAATAAGGTAAGGTTTCTCTTTATGTATTAAGATATTTTGAGACTGCAAATCTCTATGAATTAAAAATCTTGATGGATTAGTAAGTTTATCGATTAAATCTTTAAATTCAGATTCTTGTCGAAGAGCATTTTGATAAGAGGGGGCTCTTCTTGAATAATAAAAGAGAAAGTGATCAAAAAAATAGTCCTGCTCCCATTGGTATAAATTTTCATCAAAACTTGGCTCTAGTTGCGATAGGTCATCATGATCGAGATTGCTCTCACTGTATTCGTGAAGATTTGAAATCTCATCAATTACCAGTTTATAGAGTTCTCCTCTTTTTTCCCATTCTGTTTCTCGATGATCCCATAGATGTTCAGAGCCCAGATCTTCAATCCATGTGATCATATTACTTTCATCATGATGAATGATTTCAGGGGAACGTAATCCAATTTTTTTGAGAATTTTGGAAGAGGATACGAATTTTAAGTTGTCTGGTCTATCTGCAGTATACCGCATAATGATAAATGAACTCTTATCCTTAAGGGTGATTCTAAAGTAATCTCGATCCGATCCTCCATTATTAATTGCGACACATTGACTACCCGAAATATCTATTTCAGGAAGGGCCTTGGAGGTGGCTTTTATGAGATCATCAGGCTTCATGCGATCAATAATTGTACACTATACACTCAAATGTCCTCATTTTCGAGTTTACCTTTGGCAATTTGCCCATTTCTAACTATACATCTTTTCAGAATGGAACCTTTTGAAACTTTTGCACCTGGCCAAACGATACTATTAATGATTTCCGCATCTTGATCAATAATTGCACTTTTAGCAATATGAGAGCTTTTGTCTATCTTGATATTTTTACCAATAAAAGATTTTAAAATTTCACTATCAGAGGATCGCTCTAAATTATTAAAGTAACTTGGAAATTCTGATTTTGATAAAACATTGTGCGCATCTAGATAAGCATCTCTATTTCCTAGATCCCACCATTCACCAACATCAATGACAGCTCCTCCAAGAAGTCCATTTTTAATTAATTCTAAAAAAACTGTGATGACAGAATGTTTTTCATCGTGTTTTAAATAATTAAGAAATTCGGGCGAGCACGCATATATGCCTGTAAACATGTGAGTTCCTTCTTTGCCACTATGAAGCATATTTCTAATATCTGTAATTCTATTACCTTCTAATGCAATATGCTTTGCCTCTCCGGTTGATCTAAGTGCAAGAGTGACTAAATAATTATTAGCATTGTGTGCATCGATAAGATCATTTAATGGAAGGTCCGTTAGAATATCCCCGTTGTATACAATGAATGGATTAGGCTTCAAAATATTGGAAACATTATCAATTCCTCCCCCTGTATCTAATAGAATAGGTTCATGAACAAAGGTGAGTGGCTTATCTCTATATTTTTCTGTTTTAAAATATTCTTTATAGGCTTTGGCCTCATGATGAGTATTTATGATAAATTCTTCAAAACCAGCATCAATTAGATGATCAAATGCAAATTCAATAAGAGGTTTGCCAAAGACCGGTATCATTGGTTTTGGTAATTTTTCTGTGAGCTTCTTTAGCCGAGTTCCAAGTCCGGCTCCTAAGACGAATGCCTTCTTCACGGTATACAATTTTCACCCTAGTTAGAAATTGTCTAATATAATAATAGTTTTGGAGTTATATTATAATATGCTGATATGAGTGATATATTTCGTCTTAAAACCTGAAATATAAGTCTTTTATGAAAACAATAATTGTTCTTTTTTTATTCTCCTTTAGTGGGTTTTTCGTCGATAGCGGAAAAGCTCAAGGCTTATTTGATTTTGGAGGAGAGGCGACTACACAATTTAATCGTGGCAAATTAGAGCAAGATGCAGAAAATTTTAAGGAGGCCGTTCGGTGGTATAAAAAAGCGATTGAAACTGAACCACGTTATTATGAATCTTATAACAATATTGGATTTATTTATGGTAGTAACGGTTACCATGAAAAAGCTGTCGAATGGTACAAAAAATCAATTCAAGTGAATCCTAAATTTGTTCAAGGTTTATCTAATCTTGGCGCAAGTTATATAGAATTAGGCAAGGAGAAACTTGCTGTTGATGTTCTAAAAAAAGCAAGAGCCTTAGACCCTGAATCCCAATTGGTTGCTAATAATTATGCAACTGCTCTTCGAGGGGTTGGTAAAATTGAAGAAAGTATTGAAATATTAAAGAGTATTAAAAATGAAGAAGATCCATTGCTCGTTGACCCTGCAATCAAAGCTCAGCAATATAGAATTGCGGGAAAATTTGAATTAGCAGAAAAAGCATTCCGTGAAGCCATAAAAAAAGACCCTCTAGATGGTTCTTTGTATGCTAATTTAGGATCATTACTTATCGAGAGAGAAAAGTTTGATGAGGCGGAGATTGTTCTTAAAAAAGCAATTGATACAAATCGCGCCGGAGCAATCGCCCATATGAATCTGGGTTTTCTTTATTTGAAAAAGAAAAATTTTCCTCAGGCACAGATTCAGTCTGAAATTGCAGTCAAATTAAATCCCGAGTCATCAGTATCTTGGTTAAATCTCGGACTTGCTTACGTTCATCAAGGAAAAATTGCTCAGGCTCGTGATGCTTGGACTCGTGCACTTGTATTAGACCCTAGTAATGAACAATTAAAAAATAATCTCAAAGCCGTTAAAAATAGGTAGATGATTATTTCTTAGTATCCTACTTGACCACGGAATAAAACAGAGGAATTATTTCGTATATCTTAAATATGTCATATTTTAACGAGCCTTCTTCTAATAGCGAAATGCGTTTACAAGCAGTTCGCGGTTATTATGAGCTAGAAATGTATGATGATGCTTGGGATGAATTGAAGGAGATTGAAAAGAGTTATCCTCTTACACCTCTAATTTTACAGATGAAAATCTTGCTGCTTTTAAAAGAGAAAAGCTGGGATTTGGCATTAGGTCTAAGTGAAAAATTACAACAAATGGAGCCAGAAAATGGAGCTGGTTTTATTCAAGGTGCTTATTGCCTACATGAAATGCAAAGAACTGATGAAGCTCTTGAGCTTCTTGAAATAGCTCCGGATTCGGTTAGGTCAGACGCAATTTATTTCTATAATAAAGGATGCTATCAAGCAGCGATTGGAGACCTTGATACTGCTTTTGACTGCATAAAAAAATCATTCGATTTGGATGAAAGTCTTATTGAAGTGGCGCGTAGAGATCCTGATCTTGCCATCCTTAAAGATTCAATCTAATCCGATCTCTCTAAATGGATATTCAGCGCCTTCAAAAGAGACTGAATGTTATTTTTGAAAGAAACTTTGAAGAACGAGATGAGCTAGGTGCTTCTGTATCGGTTTGGTTTAGAGATCAGGAAATTGTATCTCTTTCTGGTGGATTTTGTGATAAGGAAAAAAGCCGAGAATGGGATGAACGTACATTGGTTCCTGTTTGGTCAGCAACCAAAGGCTTGGCTTCAGTATGTGTTCTTAAAGTTTTGTATTCTCATGATATAGCTCTTGATTCAAAAGTTGTAGAATTGTGGCCTGAATTTGGTCAATCCGGTAAAGAGGAAATAACTTTTGAACATATTCTTTCTCACAGAGCTGCTATTCCAGCTATTGATCAACCAGTTTCTATTTTCGAATACGATAAGGTAATTAGGGCAATTGAGACTCAAAGCCCATTATGGAAAATTGGTTCTAAACACGGTTATCATCCTAGGATTTTTGGGTTTTTGTTGGATGAAATCGTAAGGCGGCTTGAAAACGTCACTTTAGGTCAATATTTTCAAAATCATTTTGCTGGTCCAATGGAATTAGATTTCTGGATTGGCTTGCCAGATGATTTGCACCCTAGAGTGGCCACTTTGTATCCTGGTAAAATGTCGGACCCTGAAGGTGAACGCGACTTTTATCGAGCCTTTGCTGACTCTGAATCTTTAACGCGAAAAGCTTTTGGTTCACCCAAAGGATTAGCCTCTGTTTCTGCCATGAATTTACCTGATGCACTATCAGCAGGTTGGCCTGCTATGGGAGGAGTGGGGACTGCAAGTTCGCTGGCTAAATTTTATGCAATGCTTTCAAACTTAGGTGAATGGAATGAAGTGGAATTAATTCCTAAGGCAGTAATTGAGAAAATAAATAAACCAATAGTTGAAGGGATTGATCATGTATTGTGTCTTACCAATAGGTTTTCGGCTGGTCTTATGATGGAGCACTTTGCTAGCGATAGAAGATCATTATTTGGTGGCTCAAACTCAGCATTCGGTCACCCTGGTGCAGGCGGCTCGCATGCCTTTTCAGATCCTGATCGCCAGATTGCTTTTGCCTATACAATGAACCAAATGAATTATGGTGTTCTTCCTGGGTCTAAGGCCTTGGATATGG
>JACETS010000128.1 GCA_013911195.1 Verrucomicrobiales bacterium
ACTTTCGAGACAAGATCTTCAATAAATTGCCCAAAGCCCGTAAAGAAGCCGCAGCTTCAAGGCGGAAGAGAATCAAGCAAAGTGGAGTAACTGGTGTTACTCATGTTGTTTCCAAAAGTGCAGCGGGTAAAGTTTATGCTTATTGGCAAGCAGCTTGGACTGAGGGTCAAACCCGTAAGACTGCAAAATTTTCTGTTGCAAGGAATGGAGATAAAAAAGCTCTAGATCTTGCAATTAAGGCTAAAAGAAAAGCAAAGAGGAATTCTTAGCAAGCCCTTGACCATTTACTCTGTCCGAGTTTGAGTGACATTGTGAATGTAGGTGACAAAGAATTAGATAAAAGTCCAGATGAGGCCTTTATACTTAAGGCTGTATCTCTGAGTCGTTCTTTTTCTATTGGTGAGGCCGAAGTTTCAGTCCTAAAGGGACTTAGTCTAGATATAAAGCGTTATGAGAAGCTTTTTCTTCGCGGTGCCTCTGGTGCAGGTAAAAGCACTCTTTTATATACTCTTGCAGGCTTAGAGAAGCCTGACTCGGGATCAGTAATTATAGATGGGAAATCTCTTTATGATCTAAGCTCTACCGAGCAAACGATATTCAGAAACAAAAAGATAGGATATGTCTTTCAGAATTACTTTCTGATGCCCGACTTGAATGCATTGGAAAATGTTACTATTCCTTCAATGATTAAGGGAAGAAATGATGACGTTGATAAGGCGGTAGAGCTTCTTGAAAAAGTTGGACTTCGTGAAAGACTTAATCATCGACCCTCAGAGCTTTCTGGGGGTGAACAACAGAGAGTTGCAATTGCGCGAGCTTTAATCAATGATCCAGAAATCATTTTTGCCGACGAACCCACGGGTAACCTTGATTCATTGACCGAGGAAGAATTGATGGAAACTCTTATGAATTTAGTTACCGAAAATAAAAAAACATTGATTGTTGTTACTCACGATTCAAAATTGGCTAAACTCGGCGACCGTCAATTGGTGCTAGCAGATGGCCAAATCATGGCCTAAACTTCAATATACTGAAATATATTTATGCATATATATATCGATGGAGAATATTTTGATAAAGAAAACGCAAAGGTGTCTGTCTTTGATCATGGTCTATTATATGGAGATGGGATTTTTGAAGGCATCAGGTTTTATGATGGGCGCGTTTTCAAACTAAAGGAACATATTCAAAGATTATTTGTATCTGCTAAAGCTATTCTTCTTGAAATTGGTATGACTGCTGAAGAAATGGAAGAAGCTGTTTGCAAAACTATTAAAAAAAATGGGCTCACCGACGGATACGTGAGACTGCTTGTTACAAGAGGAGTTGGTAGTTTGGGATTGAGTCCTTTTGTCTGTGATAAATCAACAGTTGTTATTATTGCAGATTCTATATCATTGTATCCTGAGGAAAAATATCAAGAAGGGTTAAAACTCATCACTTGCTCAACTCGCAGGACTGCTCCTTCAGCACTGAGTCCTTCCGTGAAATCTTTAAATTATCTCAACAATGTTATGGCTAAGGTTGAGGCTATTTTTGGAGATGCAGAAGAGGGACTTATGTTAAATGAGCAAGGATTTGTTGCTGAATGTACAGGAGATAATATTTTTGTAGTAAAAGGTGGTAAAGTTAAGACGCCTCCTTCTTCAGCTGGTGCTCTTCCAGGAATTACGAGAGAAGTGATTTTTGAAATCGCCGAACAATTAGACATAGAAATAGAAGAATCGCAGATGACAAGGTATGATATCTATGCTGCGGAGGAATGTTTTTTGACGGGCACCGCCGCAGAAGTTATTGCTGCTGTTTCTCTGGATAAACGATCAATTGGTGACGGTAAACCGGGGCCGATTACTGAAAAATTTATCAGTTCTTTCAGAAATATTGTTGGTAAAGAGGGTGTCATTATTTAATCTAAACTCTCGTTCCGAATTTCCATGGATGGGAGATTTTTTGGTATATTAATTTAAAATTTAGCATCCCTCATTATAATATTGAGCGTTTAATTTAATCATAAATACATATCAATGAACTGTGATGTTTGTCAGGAGAATCCCGCTACTGTGTATCTTACACAAATCGTAAAGGGAGAAATGCAGAAAGTTAATTTATGTGAAGCATGTGCAAAAGAAAAAGGCGTAACTGACCCGACAGGCTTTGCGCTTGCGGACGCCCTATTGGGCATTGATAATGATCAAAAAATGTCTACCTCTACCAATTCGTTGACCTGTGATGCTTGTGGATTTAGCCATTCTGAATTTAAAAAATCAGGGAGATTTGGTTGCAGTGAATGCTATCCTGTTTTTGATGCAGGTTTGGAGAGTCTTGTTAAAGCAATGCATAAGGGAACTAACCATCTTGGAAAAATTCCTACTAGATATCAAGTTTCAAAGAAATATGACGATCAAATAACTGATCTTAAAGATCGTCTAATGAACGCCATTAATAAGGAAAATTTTGAAGAGGCAGCTAAATTGAGAGATGAGATAAAATTTGCTGAAGATGAATATAATGAGTCAAACCAAGATTAGTTAGCGACATCTCAATGATGCAATTTAAGACAATTTTAAAAAATCCGGCAGAATGGATGATGAGTAGTGGGCCTCATGGCGACATTGTTATAAGTAGTCGTATTAGATTGGCTCGTAATCTTAAAAAATTATCTTTTCCAGGTTGGGCTATAAAGGAAGACCGATCGCAAGTTCTAAATGAGGTAAAACCTGTAGTTGAATCTTTATCTGAAATGAGGAATGCATTCTCGTCGGATTTGACTGAACTTACCGCTGTTAAAAAACAAGTTTTGGTTGAAAGACACTTAATCAGTAGAGAGTTGGCAGCGAAGGCCATTGGAAGTGCCGCTGTAATGAATCGCAAGCAAACTCTTTGTGTTATGGTTAATGAAGAGGATCACCTGAGAATGCAATCCATAAAAGCTGGTTTGAGTTTATCTGAGGCATTTAAAATGATAGATAAAGTCGACTCAAAGATAGAAGTTGGTCTAGATTATGCTTTTGATAATAAGTATGGATACCTCACCGCGTGTCCTACCAATCTTGGAACTGGAATGAGAGCATCTTCAATGTTGCACTTACCAGGTTTAGTTTTATCAGATCAAATTAATAAAGTCATACAAGCTGTTAATAAAATAGGTTTAGCTGTTCGGGGTCTTTACGGAGAAGGTACCGAGGCTCTAGGTAATTTATTTCAGGTTTCTAATCAGCATACATTAGGTGAATCTGAAGAAGAAATAATCGCCAGACTTGAAAAAGTTATTAAGCAAATCATAGAACACGAGGAAAATGCCCGAGAAAAGCTGTATGATGAAGATAAGACTACTCTAAATGATAAAATTGGCAGATCCTACGCCATACTTCGATACGCCCACATAATTTCTACAAAAGAGGCTCTAGATTTACTTTCAATGCTCAGGCTGGGTGTCGATTTGGGATATTTTTCAGATGATTTAAGGAGTCTAATTGATGTGCTTTTCATGGAAATTCAGCCCGCTCACTTGCAAGTTTACGCCAATCGTAAGCTAAATGCAGAGGAAAGGGACTGCCTGAGGGCGGAAATAATGCGTGATAGGTTGAAAAACCTTCCTGAGCCAAGTAAGTTTTTTGATAATAGCTCAAATGAGCTACCTTCCACCGAGGATCAGTAAGAAAGAATTATGAATAATTTCACACCCCGAGCCCAACAGGTTTTGGCATTAGCTCGTAAAGAAGCTGACAGATTTAACCATAATTACGTTGGAACAGAACACTTGCTCCTTGGTTTAATTAAGCTTGGTCAAGGTGTTGCGGTAAATGTTCTCCAAAAGATGAGTATGGATCTTGAGACGGTCAGAATGGAGGTCGAAAAACAAGTCGGTTCAGGACCTGAGACGCAAAGCCAAGGGAATATTCCTTACACCCCTCGAGTAAAAAAGGTTTTAGCATTGGCCGGAAAGGAAGCAAAGGCGTTAAATCATTCATATGTTGGAACAGAGCATATTCTTTTAGGTCTTTTAAGGGAAGGGGATGGAGTGGCTGCCAGAGTTCTTAAAAATCTTGATGTTGATATTGAGAGAACAAGAAATGAGATCTTGAAAGAGTTAGATCCAAACTTTAGCCCAAATGAATTAGGTGTGGAGGATGAGGATGGAATTTTTGAAGAAGCCGAAGTCAGTGGTGGCAAAGATAGTAAAACACCAGCACTAAGGGCATTTGGTAGAGATCTCACCGAGTTAGCAAGTAACTCTGAATTAGATCCAGTTATTGGGAGGGTTGAAGAAATTGAAAGAGTTGTTCAGATTCTTTGTAGAAGAACAAAAAATAATCCTGTTTTGATTGGTGAAGCAGGTGTTGGTAAAACAGCCATAATTGAAGGTCTTGCCCAAGAAATTGCCGCGGGTAATGTTCCAGAGCTTTTACGTGAGAAAAGAGTTATAACACTTGATCTGGCATTGATGGTTGCTGGTACAAAATATAGAGGCCAATTTGAGGAAAGAATCAAAGCTGTCATGGATGAAATAATCCGTGCAAAGAATGTCATTCTTTTTATTGATGAGTTACATACAATTGTAGGGGCTGGCTCTGCCGAAGGGGCAATGGATGCCTCTAATATTATAAAACCAGCTTTAAGTCGTGGAGAATTACAATGTGTTGGTGCTACAACTCTTAATGAATATAGAAAATACATTGAAAAAGATGCAGCTTTAGAACGACGTTTTCAGACTGTAAAAGTAGAGGAACCTAGTGTTGATGATGCAATAAAAATTCTTCAAGGCCTTCAGCATAAGTATGAATTGCATCATAAAGCGCGTTATTCTGATGATGCGATTCAGTCAGCGGTATTGCTTTCGGAAAGATATCTGACGGGTAGATTCTTGCCTGATAAAGCCATTGATATTATGGACGAGGCAGGTGCCAAAGCTCGAATCGGTGCAATGACTAGGCCTCCAGAATTTAAGCAACTCGAACTGGCGGTTGAGGAAATCCGCAAAGAAAAAGAAGAAGCAATTGGCGATCAGGAATATGAAAAAGCTGCCGCGCTTCGGGACGAAGAGAAAAAGAAAAAAGGCGAGCTTGATGAAAAGCTTGAAGAGTGGAGGGCTCAAAGTGAAGAAAAAACAATTGATGTTAATGAAGATGACATCATGGCGGTTATTTCAAAGTGGACAGGAGTCCCTCTCCAGCGAATGGAAGAGGCTGAAGCTGCTAAATTGTTGAGAATGGAGGAAGATCTTAAAGAGCACGTTATCGGCCAAGATGAAGCTGTGACAGCAATTTCTAAAGCACTTCGCCGTTCAAGAGCCGATTTGAAAGATCCAAGGAGACCAATAGGCTCGTTTATTTTTCTTGGACCAACTGGTGTTGGTAAAACTTTCTTGGCTCGGAACCTTGCAGAGTTCATGTTTGGTGATCCAGATGCTTTAATTCAGATTGATATGTCTGAATATATGGAAAAATTCACTTCGAGCCGTCTCATCGGCTCACCACCTGGATATGTTGGATATGAAGAGGGAGGACAATTATCTGAAGCAGTTCGTCGAAGACCTTATTCAGTTGTGCTTTTTGATGAAATTGAGAAAGCCCATCCTGATGTAATGCATTTATTGCTTCAAATTCTCGAGGAGGGCACGGTTACTGATAGTCTAGGGCGGAAAGTTGATTTCCGTAACACAATCATAATAATGACTTCCAACGTTGGTGCTGAGCTTATCAAAAAACAGACAGCTCTCGGATTTGGAGCAATGGAAAATGAATCCGCAGATTATGAGGGGATGAAGGTTAAGATTCTTGAGCAATCCAAGAAGGTATTTAAACCTGAATTTCTCAATAGACTTGATGACCTGATTGTTTTCCACATGTTGGAAAAGAAGGACTTGGTCAAAATTGTTGATCTCGAAATCTCCAAAGTTATTGATCGTCTTAAAAGTCGTGAAATTAGTGTGAAAATTGACAAGAAAGCGAAGGATTTTCTTATCGAGGATGGTTATGATCCTGAATATGGAGCAAGACCTATGCGAAGATCTGTTGAGAAGCACTTGGAGGATCCTTTGGCTGAGCACCTATTAAGAGGGGATGTTAAGGATGGAGATTTTGTGGGTGTTACGATTGATAAAAAAGAAAATAAATTGAAATTCAAGGCTCAAAAAAGCGAACCAATTGCTGAAAAAGCCTAAATTTATTTTTTTATAACCGATTATTGAAAAGCCATAATAGAGCTTTGTACTCGTCATGCGTATTGGTTTTATATCAACTAGATTTCATGGTACTGATGGCGTTTCACTAGAGGCATCCAAATGGGGCAAAGTTTTAGAACAAGATCTTGGGCATGAGTGTTTTTGGTTTGGTGGAAAATTAGACACACCAAAAGATAAATCATTCCTATGTGATGAAGCGTTTTTTGGCGATGAATCCGTAGTTTCTTTACAAGAAAAACTTTTTAATCCTTCCATTACTCTTACAGACCACATCAAAGGTCAAATGAATGAGATGGAATCCTATTTGGGAGATTGCCTTAAAAAATTTACGGACCAATATTCCCTAGATCTCATTATTCCTCAGAACGTTCTTGCTATTCCTATGCATGTTCCAATGGGACTAGCAGTAACTAATCTTTCCAAGAAAGGGATACCAACGGTTGCTCATCATCACGATTTTTATTGGGAGAGAGATCGTTTTCTCAAAGGATGCGCTGGAGAATATTTAGAGAAGGCTTTTCCTCCTCCAATCACTGAGATGTTTGAACATGTAGTCATTAATTCGGGGGCCAAACGGTCTCTCAAAGAGAGATTGGGTGTCGAATCGACAGTGATTCCTAATGTTTTCGATTTTGAAAATCCTCCGGTTAAGAGTGATGGCTATGGTGATGACTTTAAAAAAGAGATGGGTATCTCTTCTGATGAGATAATGGTTCTTCAACCCACTAGAATTGTACCCAGGAAGGGAATTGAATTATCTATATCCTTATGTTCAAAAATTCAGACTAAACTGGACAAAAAAATTTGTTTAGTAGTTTCGCATCTTTACGGTGACGAAGGGTCTCAATATTACGAGGATTTGGTCAAGCTTGCCCAAGAAAAATCGCTAAAAGTAGTTTGGGCCGGAGAAAGAGTAGGGGAATCAAGAGGTTTAAACCATGCGGGTGAAAAAATATATAATTTATGGGATATATACCCAATGGCTGATTTCGTGACTTATCCCAGTCTTTACGAAGGTTTTGGTAACGCTTTATTAGAAACTTTTTATTTTTCAAAGCCGGTGCTAGTCAACCGTTATCAAGTATATAAGGATGATATTGAACCTTACGGTTTTAAAGTGGTAAGTATAAATGGCGAAATTACTGAGAATGCTGTAGACGATACCATCAAACTTTTATCCGATGATTCTTTGGTTGAAGATTGGACTTCTCAAAACTATTCAATTTGCGAAGAGTATTTTTCGCATAAGCTTTTGAGATCTAGTTTAGAAAAGCTTGTTAGTAGATCCTTTGAGTGAAAGTTAAGGGTGAACTAAGATTCGTCCTT
>JACETS010000129.1 GCA_013911195.1 Verrucomicrobiales bacterium
ATCGCTAACCCGCCGCTTGTTAACGGTAAAAATGTTATTGCTGCTGCCGGTAGACAAACTAATAACTCTAGTTCCGATTTTATTTTTGGAGCCAAGGTTAGCCTTTCGGCACCGGTTGCTCCGTCGATAGTAATTAATGAGGTTCTACCCGCTAATAACGCCTCAGGATTTATTGAATTTTACAATCCCACTGATGATACTGTTGATCTTAGTGAGTGGTTTATTAGTGACCGGGCATCGAATTTAACGAAGAAAAAAATTCTAGGGAATTTAACTATTGGTTCTGGTGAATTTGCTTCCATCGGTTACAGAGAATCTTCATTGAGCGTTTCAGCTACCACCACTATTTACCTCACCAAACCTGACGGTACTACCGTCGCAAATGCCATCAGTACTCAAATGCCTTTGGATGGAAGATCACTAGGACGCAAACCCGCAGGAGGTGGATCATGGTTTCTCTTTACATCACCTACTAGAGACTTGCCTAATGAAAGTTCTGGAGGTCTTGGCAAAAATCTAAAAATTAATGAAATCCATGTGAGCGAAGAAGAAAAAGTTGATTGGATTGAACTTCACAATCTTGGTCAATCAGTTATCTCTACTCAAGGTTTGTGGCTTGCTAGCAAAAATGATTTTTCTGATAAAATTGAACTCGGTGCCTCAATTCAATCCAAACAGTTTAATGTATTTAACACTGATTTTGATTTTTCAGGCGGTTCTTTCAAATTGTATTTGATTGATTCGGCCAACACCGTTTTAGACGCGTGTTCAATTAGTCCAGGTAATGTGGAAAGTTTCTTTCAGGCCTACCCAAATGGATCAGGAGATTTTTACTTGGGATTTTCAGGTACAAAAAATGCCTCTAATGACCCTGAAAGATATACCAATGTGGTCATTAATGAACTTATGGTGGAACCACCAAATGGCGAAAGAGATGGTGAATTTATTGAATTATATAACAAGGGTAATTCACCAATAGATTTAAGTGCCTGGGCCTTTACCGAAGGTATCGATTACAATTTTCCTGGTGGAACCATTATAGCTGCTAATGATTATTTAGTGATTGCAGCTAACCCTGAAATAACATCGGCTGCTTTTCCTAATGCCAAAGTGATAGGGCCATATCTCGGTAATCTTGCAAACAACGGTGAATTCATTCGTTTGGTTGATCAATGGGGTAACACAGTTGACAAATTGCATTACCATACCGGTGGTGATTGGCCAAGATTGGCAGCTGGGGGTGGAAGTAGTTTAGAGTTAAGACATCCTGACATGGATAACTCCGATCCGTCAGCATGGGCAGATTCTGACGAATCCAATAAATCAAGTTGGCAGAGTTTTAATATTAGTGAGCAGTATCAGCAGTTAACGACTCGAGGCTCTTCCAGTGATTACGAGGAATTACACATTCATGCGGTTGGTGATGCCCATATAGCACTTAGAAATGTTTCATTAACAAGAAACACAAGCTCCACAAATATTTTACCGGGTGGAGGAGAGACAGTTTCTCGTTCTGGTACCGGTTCGAATGGTTGGCTCTGCCAAGGGACTCATCATGCCAGTGATAAATTCGGTAACGAATTTCATATAATTTCATCCGGTCATGGAGACAATAAAGCGAATAGGTGTGAAATCGATGTGACTCAGATTAGCAGAAATGACAACCTAAAATTTACTTGTCAGGCACGCTGGATCTCTGGAAAGCCTACTCTTGTGTTAAATACATGGGACCGATCTTTTGGGGGTGTTCTTCACCTCGAACTACCTTCAAACCTTGGTAGCGCTGGAGCCTCAAATACAAGCTTAATCAGTTCACCTGCTCCAACAGTGTCTGGTTTGGTACATAGTCCTGCAGTTCCGACTTCATCTGATCCTGTACTGATTACGGCGAATGTCAGCTCCTCTTCACTCATTAGCTCGGTTAATGTCTACCATCGTCGATCAACTAGTTCAGGAAACGAAAATTACCAAACAACTCCAATGAATGATCTTGGTAGAGATGGTGATGAATTGGCGGGCGATGGAATATATTCTGCAACCCTTAATCAATATCAAAGTGATAATACAATAGTACAATTTTACGTAAGAGCGGCCAGTGGAAATAGCACATCGTTTAGTCCGGGTCCTGCCCCTGAATTACCCGCCTTGTGGGTAGTGGATAATAGCAATATTCCTACCGACCTCAGAACCCAGCGGTTTGTTATCTCGGAGTATGATCGTAATTCATTAAATGCCAATACGGGTGGAGGATCATCTCGAGATTATGATTTCCCTCGGCTTTCTAATCAGTATTTTAATTCAACTTTCATCTCAAACGAAAAGCATATTATCTATAATTGTGAACTGAGAAAGAGTGGTAGTCCTTGGACAAGAGATAGTGGAAATGGGTTATCTAAAGGGAAATGGAAACCACCAGGAGATAAGCGTTTTAGAGGATACTCCAAAAGATCTATTGATTCTGATGCTGGAGGTGGCAGGGCCTACCATGGTCGCATTATTAGGCACTGGCTTTATCTTTTTGGGCATCCCGCGAACGAACATGAGTTCGTAAGAACTATTATCAACGGAGGGTCGGCCAGTCTTCGAGAAGATCTTGAACCTAATGCTAATGATTTCTTAAAGAGAAATTGGGAAGATGGGCAGAAGGGGGAACTATATCGAATTGATGATGAGTGGTGGTTTGATGATGGCTGGGGTCGACAAAATCGCAACGCAGACTGGTCATGGAAAGGAACTCACGAACCTGAGCGGTACCATGCAGAGTGGATCAAGAGGTCAAGAGAATCAGAATATGACTATTCAGCATTCACCACGTGGGTGAATAAAGTTGGAACGAATTCGTTCACCAGAGAAGAAATCGAGAGGATGTCTGATGTTGATATGATGGCTGCAAATGCAGTTGTCAGAGGCTGGGTTGATGATTGGGATACTTTGACAAGAAACCGTGGAAAAAACGGGTACTTTTTGCGTCGATATAATGATGGTAAGTGGATGCTTATTCAGTGGGATTCAGACCTGACTTTTGGTGACTCGAATGCCGCTTTTTTTGGTAATCTCTCTGGGGTTAGAAATTATTTTGATAAACCCTATGTCCGACAGCGCGTGAACTACTATCTCGGTAAAATGATCAATGAATATGCCGCTACAGGACCGAGAATGCAGACTTGGTTTGATCTTGAGGAGGAGGCATCTAATTCTTATGGCAGTAACGAAAGTACCTATACGAGTTGGCATAACAGACGAGTCAGTCGAGCCAGAAATGAGATTGGTTCCGCGTTAAATGCTTCGTTTAACGTGACGACCGGTAACGGTAGCTCTACCTCTACAAGTGCTGATACTATTTCTCTTACAGGTACTAGTGGTTGGGAATCTTTTAAAATTCAGGTTGAGGGTCAACCTCAAGCTGAATACAATTTTACCAATCAGACGAGATGGGATCTTACTGGTATTAGACTTCGTCAAGGTACTAACCAAATCAAGGTTCAGGCCGTTGACGCTAGCGGTAAAGTTGTTGGTACCGAAACCTTTAGAGTTAATAAGACAAGTAATGCTGCCCCGGTTGTATTACTCGATTCTGATCCTTCATCGTTCAATGTTGATTTAACCAAAGGAATTAATATAGATGCCGCCTCAAGTTACGACCCTGAGGGCAATCAATTAACTTACGAGTGGGAGATATCACCGACAACGGGTAACTCTGTATCTGATTTAAAAGCGTCCTCTATTCAAGCGAGCTTTGGATCTCCAGGGCTTTATAATTTTACACTTAAGGCCAGTGATAATAATGGTAAATTTACTCGAATTACTCGAGAGGCAGCAGTCTATGCCGATTCAGGATGGAGTAGTTTTAATGACCCTTTACTTGAAGACTATTGGGACACTTTAAATATTGAACCAGTCGGAGCCAGTTCCACACTCTCTTGGTATTCGCTAAGTGATAAACCTGGCAAACTCGTTTTAAGCATGCCTGCTGGTAACCCCAAAAGGTTAACAATGACAAATCCTAATCATCCAATTATTTGGAGAAACCTCCCTAATTCCACAGATTGGTCGCTTCATACTGATATGAACCTTGATACTTTACAGCAGGGAGATTTCATTAGTGGTCTTATTGTAGAACTACAAGAGGGTTTCCAAACAAGGCGCTATGTCTTCGCAATGGAGGATGGAGACTACTTGCGGGTCAAAAGGTCAAGTGGAGGCAGTTATAGTCAGCTAAATTCAAAGTCTTGGGATGAAGGTAATACTAAGATGCGAATCCGCAGATTGGATCGTAAGTTAATTTTTGAATATCGAGGTGAGCCAGGTGAGTGGATTGAAGCTTATTCTCGGAATTTGCCTGTAAATACAACAAGCGTAAAAGGAGGAATATTTGCAGCCTCTGATAGTTCTAACACTAATGCTAAGTTTGAGTTTGATTATGTGTTGTTGGTTGATCCAGCGCTTTCAAATGATTATCTGGATTCATTAAGAATCACAGAGATCATGTACAATGCTCCTGGAAAAACAGGAGTTGAGTATATTGAGCTAACAAATACTGGAGACGTGCCTATCAATCTGGCTGGAGTCAAATTTGATCAAGGAGCACCTTTTAACCAACTCATTTTACCTGAATTTATAATGAGTCCTGGCCAAAGAGTAATAGTTACAAATGACAAGGACACTTTCCAAACTATTTATGGAAATGAAGTGACTGTTGTTACCAATTGGGCTGGTGGTTCACTTTCTAATGGAGGTGAGGAGGTTGTTCTCAGGGATCCTGACAACAATGTTATCTTACGATTTGATTATAATAATGCAGGAGGGTGGCCAGAGCGTGCTGACGGCGGAGGTAGTAGTTTGGTTGTTCGTGATACTGAAGGGAATTATGATGATGAGAGTAATTGGATAGCAAGTTATGAGTTCGGTGGTTCTCCTGGCAAAGAAAGTCAAGACAGTGAAAACTCATTGGTGATTACTGAAATTTTAAGTCATACCGATCTCCCATTACTAGACACCATAGAAATTAAAAATATTTCCGAAACAGATATTGATCTTTCGGGTTGGTATATTTCTGATTCTGATTCTAATTGGGAAAAGTATCAAATCCCTGAAGGAACTGTTATTCCTGCACAAGGTTTCATTACCTTTAATGAATCGCAATTCAATCCTAATGGCTTATGGAACCCCGATGCTGTCGAACCCAGAGACGCTGAATTTGCAATTAGTTCCAGTGGTGATCAAATATATCTTATTGAGGCCAAAGATGGTAAACCTCTTTACTACGCTGCAGAGCGCAAGTTTGGAGCTTCTAGAAATGGTATCTCTTTTGGGCAGTATTATAATTCAGAGGGTCAAGAATACTTCACTCCTTTGCAGAATAATTCTCTTGGAACTGAAAACGGTGGTCCGCTTGTAGGTCCCCTAGTGATAACAGAAATAATGTATCAAAATCTGCCTGAAGAAATGAGCTGGATTGAGATTCAGAATATTAGTACTAGGCCAATCGATTTATTTGATCCTTCTAATCCTCAAAGTGTATGGAAAGTTGGAGGTTTATCATTTCAGATACCTCCCAATCAATCGCTTCCACAAGGAGGTGTTGCGGTGATTGTGAGTGGAGATCCTATTAGCTTTCGCATTAATAATTCTATTCCTGACGAGGTGCCTATTTATGGACCTTTTGAGGGGAGCCTTCAGTCGAATGGAGAAAATATTCGTCTTCAAATGCCTGAACCTGGTGAGCCAGATCCGGAATATATCACAGTTGATGCCGTGAGGTACTTAGCCTCAGAAACATGGCCATCACCTGAAGCGAATTCTGGATACTCGATAGAAAGGATATTCGTCAACGAGTTTGCCAATGAGCCTAAGAACTGGGAAATATCTGAGAATAAAGGTGGGAGTCCTGGTGTTAGTATATTACCTCCAACGGATTCAAGAATTGATTCTAGTGTCAGCTCCATTTCAACCACTGTGCAAATTGGAGAGAATGCATCTGAGGTAAAATTTGGAATAGCTAATTTTGGTATAAAGAACCTAGAATATACAATTGATATTGATGATTTAGCATGGATAAGCATTGACCCTTCTTCTGGTACTTCCTCCGGGTTAACCGATATCAATGATCATACATTATCTTTTAATTCCAGTAATCTAAATGCCGGAATTTATGAAAGTTCAATCAAGATTTTAAGCGATACTGCCGATAACTCACCTTATGAAATTCCAATTAGATTAGAAGTTATCAGGCCAGACCTGAATTTGAGCCACAATGAAATTACGGTTGCGACCAGAGAGGGTCAAAATGCTGAGGATTATTTTATTGATATCAACAATACAGTTTCTGGAGTTCAGATGAATTATAATTTATCCTCAGATGTTCCATGGTTGAGCTTATCTCCCAGCCAAGGTTCATCATCCAGCGCAACAGATTTTCAAAGGCACGTTCTGACTTTTTCTACTTCTGAGTTAGCCAGTGGTTCATATAGTGGAAATATAACTGTCAACGCAGGTAACGCAGCGGGATCACCAGCAGTCATACCTGTTAACTTGATAATCGCAGATGGCCTCCAATTCTTTATGGATTCTCGTTCAGTTGATCTGGGAACTTTAACTTCTTGGCAGAATTCTGGACTAGCTGGGGGCAACTTCAGTCCTGAGTTAGAAGCTCCAATAGTGGAGGAAGTTGGCGGAGTCAGAGCCATCTCTTTCAATGGTGAAAGCGATTGGCTTATTGGTCCTGCAGCACCAGAATCTATTCTTGGAAATAATCCACATACTATAGAAGTGTGGATTTATAATCCCAAAGTTGGTGTTCAGGAATCGGTTATATCATGGGGAAGACAGTCCGGGACTTTAGGTGGACTAGTCTCATTAAATCATGGTAGTCAAAATATTTACGGTGGGGTAGAGCATTGGGGAGGTGCCTATTCTACGGGTTGGGATAATACTGAAGAAGAGGGCAAGTGGACCCACATCACATATACTTATGATTCGGCTGGCACTTCTAGGCTTTATCTAAATTCTGAGGAAGTTAATGCGATCAACCATGGGCCGCTTAATGTCTATGCGAAAGATACTGCCAACCGATTATTGCCAATAGTTATTGGCGCTCAGAATGAGGGAAATGGAACGCGTAATAATTCTGTTTCAGCTTCACTATCAATTGCCGTTATAAAAGTTTATGACCGTGCGCTAACTCAATCTGGTATTGAAAATAAATATAATGATGAAGCCTCAAATTTTGGGAGAGAACCCACCGTTGATGTTGATAATGATGGCGATGGATTAACTTCATCTCAAGAGCTAGCGCTAGGAACGGACCCAGAGGACGCAGACACTGATGACGATGGATTTAATGATGGTGATGAAATTGTTATGGGCACTGATCCTCTGGATTTTAATTCGAGATTACAGATAGAATCTATTACAGGA
>JACETS010000013.1 GCA_013911195.1 Verrucomicrobiales bacterium
GATAAGGAGGCGCTCAATAAATACTCTGAAGGTATTATTTGTTTAAGTGGTTGTATTAAGGGTGAGATTAATTACTGGATTCAGCAGGACCAGCTAAAGATAGCTAGAGAAAAACTATCCGAGTATGTGGACATTTATGGCAAGGATGATTTTTACCTTGAAATGCATGACCATGGGATGGATCAGCAGCGAATTTGTAATCGGCAGCTTTTGGAATTTTGTGGAGAATTTTCCCTGAAGCCGGTAGCAGCAAATGATGTTCATTTTCTAAATAGAAAAGACCACGAGGCACATGATGTTCTTATTTGTATTGGGACGGGGAAGATGGTGCTTGATGAAAATAGGATGCGTTATTCACCAGAAGTCCACTTTAAAACAGCACGTGAAATGCGACAGCTTTTCAAAGAAGTTCCCGTTGCTTGTGATAATACTTTAGAAATTGCCGAAAAAATTAATTTTGATTTAGTTTTAGATTCCACGAGTTCTGAAAGATATCCAGAGTATGAGGTTAATTTGGCCTCCTCGAGAGAGGACTATTTTAGAGAACTTTGTGAAGAAGGGCTCATTGAAAGGTATGGATCTGAAAGGGCTAAAAATGATGAGGAGCTTAGAAATAGGTTAGATTATGAGATAGGTATTATGGAGCGTATGGGATTTGTTTCCTACTTCCTGATTACTTGGGACTTCATTAAGTGGGCTAAGGATAATAAAATACCAGTTGGTCCAGGCCGTGGTTCTGCTGCTGGCTCATTGGTCGCTTATGTCCTAGGAATTACCGATCTTGATCCTTTACGTTATGGATTAATTTTTGAGAGATTTTTAAATCCTGAACGAGTAAGCCCTCCCGATGTTGATGTCGATTTCTGTCAGACACGAAGGCCTGAAGTAATTGAGTATGTCAGACAGAAGTATGGAGAGAAATGTGTTTCCCACATTATTACCTTTGGAACACTTGGAGCAAAAAGCGTTGTTAGGGACGTTGGTAGGGTTATGGGTTGGAGTTATGGTGAGGCTGATAGAATTGCTAAGATGATACCCAATGAGTTGGGAATTACTTTGACTTCGGCTAGGAAGAAAAACCCAGAACTTAAAGAGGCCATTGCGTCAGAGCCTGCTACCGAACAGTTATGGGAGTATTCAACATTTCTAGAAGGTCTGACTCGTGGCGTTGGTATTCATGCAGCCGGCATTGTCATTGGAGACTGCGAACTTGATGTGCACGTCCCTTTAACACGAGGCAACGAAAATGAGGTAGTTACGCAGTATGCAATGAAACCGCTTACTGACTTAGGTATGCTAAAAATGGATTTCCTTGGTCTTAAAACGTTAACGGTCATCCAGGATGCAGTCGATTTGATTAACAGAGAGGGGACGGATTTTGATATTTCCAATATACCTATTGATGACAAGAAAACATTTGAGCTGCTAAATGCTGGTGAAACATGTGGAGTTTTTCAATTGGAATCTGGAGGAATGGTGGCCCTGTGTAAACAATTTGGAGTTAATAAGATTGAAGATATTATTGCTTTGATAGCCCTATACCGACCAGGGCCAATGGAGTTGATTCCGGATTTCATTGACCGAAAAAAAGGTAAGAAAAAAGTCGAATACTTGCACCCGCTTCTTGAGGAGGTTTCAAAGGAAACGCATGGTATTTTGATATATCAAGAGCAGGTTCAAAAAGCTGCTAACGTTCTTGCAGGATATAGTCTTGGAGATGCTGACTTGCTGCGGCGTGCTATGGGTAAAAAAGACCCCGATGAAATGGCCAAACAAAGAACAATTTTTGTTGAAGGCTGTAAAAATTATAATGAAATTTCCGAAAAGAAAGCCAACGGAATTTTTGATCTTTTGGAAAAGTTCGCAGGTTATGGTTTTAATAAATCACACTCTGCGGCGTATGGACTAATTAGTTATCAAACTGCTTATTTAAAAGCCAACTACCCGGTCGAGTTCATGTCTGCACTTCTTTCCAATGAAATTAACAATACTGATAAAATTTCAGTATTTGTTGAGGAGTGTAAATCCATGGGGATTAAAGTTTTACCACCTGACGTCAATAAGAGTTATCTCAAGTTTTCTCCGGAAGATAGTGGTGATGGAAGGTTGTCCTCCATCAGGTATGGCCTAGCGGCAATAAAAAACGTGGGTTCAGCGGCAATGAATTTGGCGGTTAATGAAAGAGCCGAGTCCGGTGATTACTTGTCGGCTGATGATTTTGCCAGGCGGCTCGAGTCAAGATCAGTTAACAAAAAAATTCTTGAGTCCTTAACCAAAGCCGGGGCTTTCGATTTTTCAGGAGAAGAGCGTGCCAGTATATTTGCTAGAGTAGACTCGATCATTTCTGCGGCCTCTCTTGCACACAAAGATCGAATTTCAGGTCAAACTTCTTTATTTGATGAGGACACTGATTACGGTTCTGCTCAAATTGGCCTCAACAACAACACTCTTGTTGAGTTTGAGCCTTGGAGTGAGGATGAGATTTTGGCTGCTGAGCGTGAATTGTTAGGTTTCTATGTAACAGGACACCCCCTTAACCCATATCGTTCACTTTTTGCCAAAGGAAGTTATAAAAGATTATCTGAATTACAGGATCTAAGAGAAAATAAAAAATATAACTTCATGGGAAGAATAGCTGGGGTCGAAAAAATGTTTACCAAGAAAGCAGGAAAGCCTTTTGCTAAATTAAACTTTGAGGAATTTACGGGCCAGACTGAGGTGATGGTGTGGAGTGAAGTTTTTGTAAAATCAACAGAAGTTCTTCAAACAGGAGCTGTGATCGAATTGTTGGCGAAGGTAGAATTAGATTCTCGTACGGAAACTAAGAGGTTAACTGCTGAAAAAATTAAAACTATTAGTAAACCCTCCGAGTCTTCAAATCAGCCTGATGAGAATTTGAATAACAACAGTTCTTATCAAAATGGATCAACACCTCATCCTGCTCAAGAGGAGCAATTAGTTCTTAATGTTTATCTTAGGAGCGGCGTTCATGACTCAAGCGACCTTTATAAAATTAGAGACGTACTAATTGCTCATCCTGGATCTGATTCGGTTGGTATAAGTTATACAGCAAGTAACGGTAATTCAATATGGCTAGATCCCGGATCTCGATACTCGGTTAATGATAATGAACAGTTGAGAGCTGAACTAGCGACTTGGTTAAAGTGAATCCCATTATTACTTGTGGTAATGAGTGTCAACCAGTGCGAGTGTGGATACATTGAATAATTCAATGAACAGTGCTGATGGTGTTTCCCAACCTAATGATAGAGTGAACGTGTTAGGTGTGGGGATAAGTCCAGTGAACTTAGATACTGCTGAGGATTTGATATTTAATGCGATAGATTCTGGTCAACAAGGGTATGTTGGGGTGACAGGTGTTCATGGTGTTAGTGAGGCACAAAATGATTCAAAATTTAAAGATATTTTAAATAATACATTTATTAACACTCCTGATGGAATGCCAATGGTTTGGTATGCTCGGCTTTATGGCTTTGAAAAAGTTTCAAGAGTTTATGGGCCTGATCTTATGCTGAACATTTGTGCTCGCTCGGTTGATCGCAAAGTTAAACATTTCTTCTATGGAGGTAGAGAAGGTGTTGCGGAAACATTAAAAGAAAAATTGGAGAAAAAATTTCCGGGTCTTGAAGTAGTAGGTACCTATACGCCTCCGTTCAGACCACTTACAGAGGAGGAGGAAATTGAAGTTCGAAATTTAATTAATAATTCAGGAGCTCATTGTGTTTGGGTTGGCCTAAGCACCCCAAAACAAGAGAAGTTTATGAGTGGTTTTTTAAATAGATTTGGTGCAAATGAGTCGGGAGATTCAAGCCTCAAGGGTCCAAAATTTTTTTTTGGTGTAGGAGCTGCATTTGATTTTCATGCTGGATTAATACCACAAGCACCCGCTTGGATGCAGAAAAGTGGTTTGGAATGGCTTTACCGCTTATACAAAGAGCCCAAAAGATTATGGAAAAGGTACCTGAAGAATAACCCTCTTTTTTTGTTTAGGGCCTTATTACAGATTTTTGGTGTAAAGAAGTATACCTTATAATCTCTAAAAACTACAGCCTCTTAATTTTTAAATCGATTCCTTGGCTCAAAGTATTAATTAGAATAGATTAAGGTCATGAATAAGTTAGCAAGGTTTTTGTGGATTAGCTGCTCATTAATTATGATTAGCACTTTGTCTAATGCGGACGAGTCTGAATTAGCAAAACTTAAAAACGGATTTACTAAGAAAGTTAACAGTGTCTTGCTGCCGTTGGCTAAAAGACACAAAAGCGCTCTTCTAAATTTAGAAAAAAGCCTCGCGAATATTTCAGAGGTTGAACAAGCTCTGTTAGTTAGAGAAGAGAGGCTACGCATTTCGGAAATGGAGTTTATAGATTTAATTGGTGATATTCCGGAATCTCCTGAAAAACTGAGATCTCAAGCTCAAAGATTTAATCGGGAAGCCTTATCTGCTATAAGAACCTGGGAAAAAAAATATGAGCAGGCTCTTGTTAGCCTTGAATCACGACTTACTAGATTAGGTAAATTGAATGATGCGCTACTTGTTAAAAATGAACTGATATATTTCAGAAGAAAAGTGGATTCTAGGAACAAAAAAAATATAGCTGACAGTTCTGATAAGGTGAATGAATTAGATTTCGCTCTCGCATCCAAAGGTGCTACCGCTAAAGCTTATAAGGGTGGAAATTTTTTGATTGATGGTGACCTAAAGCATAGTGGCAGTGAAGGGTTTGCATGGGGTTTGTGTCCCGCGGATTTTGTAATTGCTTTTCCTAAAGTTACAAAGATTCAAGAAATTAATTTTCTCTTATATGATCAGGACAAATCAAGGGAGTACCTTTATCAATTATTTGTTATGCGTAAAGATGGCGGTGAATGGGAGCTCGTTGCGGACCATTCAAAAAAACCATCGAAGGGTTGGCAGAATCACAAATTTAATCCAGTTGCTCTAAAAAGTATTAAAGTTAAAGGTATATTCAACTCAGCCAATAAAAACTTTCAAATTGTCGAAGTAGTAGCCCGTTAATTAATGTCAAGGATTCTGAAAACGGCTTACCTATCAGGGTCACAAGTCGTAACGACGCTTTCCACTCTAATAATTGCTGCTGTTTTATCCAGAGTATTAGAATCTAAAGCTGATTATGGAACATACCAACAAACTTTACTTGTCTATACTTTTTTAGCTCCACTACTAGCCCTAGGGCTCCCAGCTGCATCGTTTTATTTTTGTTCGAAAAGTGGCAGTAATCATAGATTGATTTTTTTTAATGCATTGATACTGATTGTCTCTGTTTCGTTAGTTTTTGGCATTTTCTGTATAACAATAGGCAAAAGCTATATTCCCAATTTATTTAACAACTCGGACCTGGAGCAAACGATTCCCTGGCTTGCAATTTATGGTCCAGCAACTCTTCTGGTTTTATACGCTTCCTCATTCTTGGTGGCCATAGATTACGCAAAAATCAGTGCAATCCTTACTATTCTGTTCAGAGTTTTTTTGGCTACAAGTGTGATCCTTGTATTGCTTTTTTCATCTCGCTTGGAATTGATAATTAGCGTTCAATCATATGTAATATTGTTTGGAGCTCTGATAGGTATATTTTTGGTTTATCGATATTCTAATAATAAAGAAAAAACCAGGTCATCTGTTTCTATAAAAAATATCAATGATCAGTTAAAATATGCCGTGCCATTGGGTCTGGGTGCAATGCTGGAAGGAATGGCTTTGGCAATCGATCGATTAATGGTTTCTGCTTTGCTCAAGCCAGAGGAGTATGCCGTCTTTGTTAATGGGGCAATGGAAATTCCCTTGATTGCTGCAATAACTGTTGCGGCAGGCGCCGTAATTTTGCCCGAAATCGTAAAGGCTTTTGAAAATAAAAATTCATCTGAAGCCCTAGATCTTTGGCAGCTTATGGTAAGGAGGGTGACTATTATTCTACTACCTGCAGGTCTTTTATTTTATCTAATTTCACAAGAGCTAATGATTATATTATATTCGGACAAGTTTAAGGATAGTGTTGAGCCTTTTCGAATTTATATGCTTATGTTACCTGCAAGAGTGGCATATTTTGGGATGTTATTTCAAGCTGCCGGTAAAACTAGGCTTGTTCTTTATAGGGCAATAATAACGCTGAGCTTGAATACAATAATAACCTATTTTCTTGTTCGAAAGTTTGGTATGGCTGGAGCTGCTTGGGGAACAGTTGCGGTTGTATGGCTATTTGTGGTTCCTTATTGCGTGTTAGTTTGTTCAAAGATTACAAATGTAAGATGGTACAAGCTGCTTCCTTATAGATATATTTTTTCAGTTGGCATAGTCTCTTTTTCGGTAGCCCTTATTGTCTGGTTAATATCTGGTCTGGTTGGATTTCAGAACGTATTTATTATTACCTTTTTAAAAGGATCCGCATATTGCGCTTTAGTTGTTGCATCAATGTTTTTATTTTTTCGAAATGACTGCATCCACATCTATAAGCAATTGATGTCTAAAATAATTAAAAATTGAGAAAATTTGATAAAATGAAGTGCGTTACAATTATTGGAGCAAGACCACAATTCATCAAGGCGGCGCCAATGAGCTCGGCAATGATTAATGCAGGTCTTGAGGAAGTTTTGATTCATACTGGACAGCATTTTGATCATGAAATGTCCCAGGTTTTTTTTGATGAGCTCAATATACCATCACCCAAATATAATTTAGATGTTTCAGGGGGTTCTCATGCTCAAATGACTGGTAGAATGCTCGGTGCCATCGAGAGTAAAATAATTGAAGAAAGCCCTGATTGTGTGCTCGTCTATGGGGACACTAATTCAACGTTATCCGGGAGTTTGGCTGCAGCTAAACTACACATACCTGTAGTTCATATGGAAGCTGGCATTAGAAGTTTTAATAAAAAAATGCCTGAGGAGATAAATCGAGTGATTACGGATCACTTGTCATCACTATTGTTGTGTCCCAGTGATACCGCTGTTACAAATCTCAAAAATGAGGGTATTCAAAATGGGGTGATAAATGTTGGAGACATCATGATGGATGCTGCCAAAAAGGCGAATAAAATTGTCTCAAGCGGTGAAGGTTTTTTACCAAAAATAGAGGGGTTTGATTTTTCTGCTCAATTTGACCTATTAACACTTCATCGGGCTGAAAATACAGACGATAGGCAAAGAATGGAAAATATCCTTCGAGGATTGGAATCCACAGAGAGAGCTATTCTTTTTCCTATCCATCCAAGAACAAGAAAAAAAATTGATGAACTCAATTTAACTATTCCAAATAAAGTGAAGATTTGTCAGCCTCTAAGTTATCTCTCCATGTCTGCTGTCCTAAGTCGTTGTGTTAAAGTTATCACTGATTCAGGGGGGCTTCAAAAAGAGGCTTATTGGGCGAAAAAACCTTGTATCACTTTGAGAGATGAAACTGAATGGGTAGAAACTCTTGAGGAAGGTGCAAATTGTTTGGTAGGCGCACAAGCTGACAATATTAGTGATGCCTTAAACTCAAAAAATGAAATAATATTCTCTGATAATTTGTATGGTGATGGTAAATCTGCTCCTTCTTCTGTAGAAAAAATAATTAATTTTTTTTCCTGAAATATTGATTTTTACAATAATTGTAAATGCGAATTGCCTATATAATTACGTGGAACCTTGGTCATAATGATGGAGTCACCAGAAAGGTACTCAGGCAAGCTAAAGAGTGGAAAGATTTGGGTCATCAAGTAGAAATATTTTGTGCTACTGAGGAGATTGTTAAGCCTGTCAAAGGGGTTACTTTTTTTAAAAAAGATCGGGTTTGGAGTTCTGTTTTCGCTGCATTAAAAAATCGAAAAATTTACAATACACTTTGTGATGAAGTTATGAGTTATAGCCCGGATTTAGTTTACTTACGATGGGAGTTTCATAAAAGCCCCTTAAGCAAATTGATGAAGAAGATCCCTACCATCATTGAAATAAATACTTTTTTCCAAGGTGAATTTAAAAGGAGATCGAAAGAAAACTGGATAGAGAGAATCAGATATTGGTATTATCTACTAACTTACAAAAATTTTGATAAATTTTGTTCAGGTTTTGTTTCAGTATGTAAAGAATATCTTGAATTAGGCCAATACAAGAAATTGGATAAGCCTTATTGTTATATCCCTAATTCTATTCCAGTCGATAAAGATCAGAAACCAGTTGATTACTTAGCTGGAGACTCCTCGATTCCTAGGTTAGTGTTTATCAGTTCAGGTATACAGCCATGGCACGGTTTAAATAACTTAATTGAATTAGCTGAAAAAACTGTAGGTGATCTGGAATTTGATTTGATTACTGGATTTGATGCAGGTTTTCTTGAGTTCCCGGAAAATATCAAAGTGTACCCTTTTCTGGAAAAAGATGAGTTTTTAGAGGTCTTTAAAAATTCAGTAGCTGGAATTGGATCAGCAGGCTTGTATGAAAATGGTATGAATGAGGCTTGTGTTCTTAAGGTTAGGGAATATTTGTCCGCTGGATTACCAGTTATAGTGCCTTATAAAGATACGGCTTTTTTGGATAATAAACCACCAGAATGGTTTCTTGAACTTCCCAATGAGCCTAGTTCTTTAGCCAAGAATAAAGATGAAATAATTGAGTTTGTTTCAAAAATGCGAGGACTAAGAGTACAAACTAATGAGGTTGTTCCATATATTAGTAGTGAAAGATGGGAGTCTGAAAGAGTGAATTTTTTCAAAAAAGTGCTTAAATTAAATTGATGTGAATTTAAAGCTTATCAAAATCTTTATATTTTATTTTAGGCTTCTATTGATTTTATGTTTCACCAAATCAATTGCTTTTAGTGATATCGTTAGACTTCCTCTTGGCGAAGACTTGCAGTCAATTATAATTGAACAAGATAAACAAACGAGTTATCTCTTAGAGGCTGGAGTTCATAGGGGTCATGAACTAGTGCTTAAAGAAGGAGATTCATTAATTGGAGAGGATGGAGCAGTTCTTTCTGGTGCAGAATTGCTGAAGGGATGGAGATTTGAAGATCCTTATTGGGTCCATGATGGGCCGCATTCGAAACTCATTCCTTATTTAGATGATGAATCTCGAGTTTGGGAACAAAGAGCCAATTATCCTCACGATCTATTTTGTAACGATCAACCATTAGTTCAAAGAATGGCACTCACTAGATTTATT
This sequence comes from Verrucomicrobiales bacterium, assembly GCA_013911195.1. Taxonomy (GTDB): domain Bacteria; phylum Verrucomicrobiota; class Verrucomicrobiia; order Verrucomicrobiales; family DEV007; genus EC70. The sequence goes on from JACETS010000013.1 coordinate 9,181, forward strand.
CTAACTGGTAACTATTGGTTCTATGATTATGAAAAAGATAAGATCTATATCGGATTTAATCCGAAAGGTTTAGAAATGGAACTAAGTGGTTTATCTAACTTTGGTCTCAGTGCTTTAGAAAAAGGTATAACTGTAAAAAATGTTAGATTTGAAAACTATGCCACCTATAATTTAAGGCCCGCTGTTGATCTTGGTGCCGATGCGGTATTTGAAAATTCAACTGTTTCAGGAAGTCACTGCATAGGCATAAGAATAAAAAGTAACTCAATCATTCGAAATTCCGTCTTTAATCATAATGGACTTGCTGGTTTGCATAATGGAGGTGACGGCACTTTAATTGAATTTTGTGAATTTGGTTACAATGGATGGGCAGGATTCTCAGGTGATTGGGCTCGTGGTGGCTGCAAAGTTCCTGGTGTTACCAACACGATAATAAGAAGGAATTATGCTCATCATAATATTGGGCCGGGTTTTTGGTTTGATATTAATGCTAATAAAAATTTATTTGAAGAAAATTTGAGTGAATTTAATTCCTGGGAGGGGCTCATATATGAACTCAGCTGTGGTTGTGAAATCCGAAATAACATTTTGAGGTGGAATGGGATTGAGCCAAGAGAAGGGCTCTTGTGGGGAGTTCCTTTTGTTATTCAGAACGCTGAAAATGCTAACATTCATAACAATTATTTTGAGGCGTCACCAAAAAATTATGCGAGGGCAGGAGGTGTATCAATTATTAATCAGTTTAGGCCTCAGTATTCAAATGGTGTCTGTGGTGAGCATACTGCAGAAGGGAATATTATTCATAACAATTCAATTGTAATGCCGCTTGGAGGATACAATGGATTGCAATATGGTACGTATGGATGGAATACATATGAGGATTTTTTGGAAAAACCCAATAGATGGTATGATAACACCTACTATTCAGGTAAACCGAATAGAGGAAATTTTCATTGGTATGGACCTGGAGAATTGCCAACAGATTTTGTAATTCAATTTTATAATTGGGAGGATTGGCAATCTCAAGGTCAGGATAAGGGAAGTAAATGGATTACAAAACATGCATCGTTTTTTAATCCTAACAGTGCGGAAATTAAAAGGCTAATAATTGAGACCACAGGTGTCAGCTATGAAGAGCTGAAAAAACCTTTTGTCGATGTCTACGAAAATGAAAATACAGACTTAGATGGAGATGGTATGCCTGATAATTGGGAAAATATTTTTGGTCTAAATTTAAGTATTAATGACGCCAAGAGCGATCAGGATGGTGACGGGGTATCGAATATAAATGAGTTTAAAAATTCCACTAATCCTCTAAAAAAAGATACCGATGATGATGGTATTACAGACGACTGGGAAATTTTATACAATCTTGACCCAATTGTTGCAGATAGTCATTTGGATTCAGACAGCGATTCATTGATAAATATTGAAGAGTATGAGCTTAATTCCAATCCGGATAGTCCTGATCGGATTAATAATCAAATTTCACAGGAAGGATTAACTATGTGGCTTAAGTCTACATCCGTGGATAGTGAATTATTGAAATTTGTTTCAATATGGAGTGATCATAGAGGAGGTGAAAATTCAATCGAAGTTCCATTTAATCATTCACCACCAAAATTTAATTACGAAAAAAAATATAGTTACCCATTTTTAGATTTTGGACCAGGTAGTTTAAAATCAGTGAAGCCTAATTTAATTAATGATGAGAACGGAGGTTGGACAATTTTTTTGGTTCTGAGCATTCCTGAATTTAAAAATGATAATTCAAAGTATGCATTGATGAGTAATGATGTTTGGAGAAAAAGCGGATTTAGACTCACTCTGGAAAATGGCTATTTACATCTTTATTCCACGCAGTCAGAAAAATCTTTATCCTTGTATGCATTTGAAAAGGTTGTTGAAGGGGAGGTGATGATTGTAAGTTTGCAGTATGATTCGATTGAAGAGATAGCCTCTCTTTATATTAATGGAAATGAGCAAGGACGCGTGGCTGGATCAATTCTTCAAAATAATCAACCTATATGGATTGGCAATATTGGAGGAATGAAGTCCCAAGTTTCACACTATTTCGAAATATTGACTTATAACAATCTTTTAAACCATCAAAAAAGAAGGGTGATCGATTCAATGTTGATGGGCAAGTATCTTAGCTCAGGATTAGGAATGCGAGACATTGACGGTGATGAAATGTCCGAGTGGTGGGAGCAAGAATTTGGTTTTTTGCAAAGTAAAGATGCAGATGATGATTTAGACGGACTTAATAATCTCCAAGAGTTTTTGAATCGGACTAACCCCTTTGATCAGGATACTGATAAGGATGGGTTAAAAGATGGATGGGAAATTGATAATGGATGGAATCTATTATTTAATGATCTATTAGTTGATGAGGATGATGATGGATTGAATTCTGTTTATGAGTATGAGGTAGGTTCAGACCCAATGGACAACGATACTGATGATGATAAGATGGCGGACGGGTGGGAATATGAAAATGGGCTAAATCCAATCGTCAAAGATGGTGAGAATGATCCTGATTTAGATGGATTAAGTAATCTATTAGAATTTGTTTTTTTAACTGACCCATTTAATTCTGATACGGATTCAGACACTCTGACAGATTCGAGAGAAATATTAAATGGATGGGATCCTTTGCAGAGCGCTATATTTAATGATTCAGATGAAGACGGTTTAACTGATCTTAAAGAAATTCAATATGGAACAAATGTTTATTCTGCCGATAGTGATGGTGACAAAATTTCTGACTTTGATGAAATTCAATATAACTTAAACCCACTTATTAGGGATGCTGAAGATGATCCTGATGGTGATGGTTTGGGTAATTTCAATGAGGTTAATAATCAAACAAACCCATTTAAAAGTGATTCTGATAACGATGGTATTTTTGATGGTTGGGAAGTTAAGCAAAAGTTAAACCCATTATATGATGATGCTCAAAACGATTTCGACTTTGATGGAGTTTCGAATTACAATGAATTTATTAACAAGACAAGTCCAATTGATTGGGTTGATATGGACCAAGATGGCATGCATGATTTTTGGGAAAAAAGTGTTGGTTTAGACGAACAAAAAAATGAAGCCAATGATGATCCTGACAATGATGGAGTCTCTAATCTTACAGAATTTATTTTAGGAGGTCATCCTTTGAGAAGAAATTCGTCTCCGGGTATTGAATTTAAAATTTCAAAGAGTGGGGAAGTTTTGATTAGTTATAAATTTTCAAATATTTGTAACTATTATTACACGATTATTTTACAGAAAATGGATTCTACTAATATTTGGCGTGACTTAAAAAAGTTTGATCAAAAATTTATTAGAAGTGAATTCAGTAGTAAATCTAGTGATATTCTCCAGAATAGAGCAATTTACAGATTGGTCATGGAAAGGTTGCCTTGATTTGAATCATTTTACTCTTATTAATTAGAATAAGTACCCCTCGATTAATAGATGAATATTAAAGCTATCATACTTATGATTGCGGGCCTGTTCGTTGCTTTATGGATGGGCTTGGCTGTAGGAAATGGTGATTACGGTACTGCTATCACCGTTGCCGGATTAACAGTTTTTGCTATTCTCGTATCTGTTATTGGTAAGCATTATCGTTTTGAGGGTTGGGCCATAGCCATTATATGTGCTTGCTATTTTGTCGGTGGTAAAGGTTTCGCATATCAAAGGCTGGGAGCCATTTTGTTCGTTGGAGAGGTGGCTCTAGTTTTGCTTTTAGGTTTTCATTTAGTGCGATGCCTTGGTGGCAAAAATGATGTAATTCCTCGTCACCCAATCACTGTTCCTTTGATTATGTTTCAAATTTATGGATTTGCTCACCTATTAATTGATCGAAGCTATTTCCCTTTTTTATTTCTTATGAAAGATGTTGCAACAGTCTACTACGGACTTTTCTTTTTTCTGGTTTTTCCGCCAATGCTTCATAAGCCAACTCGAGAATATCTGCTCAAATTATTACCAATTATATCAGCGATAGCATTAGGGATCTTGACTTTATTTTTGGCGGTACCTGGACTTGAACAAAAAGTCTTTTATGGAACCATGATTCGCGGGGCTCCATTAATAATGCCTGCAATTGATGCTCTTATTCCTGTATGTGTTGGATTTTCTGCATTTTGTTATTTTAAACATCTGAGATCATCTGGTTTATGGAAGATAATGTATTTGTTGGCTTCAGTGCTTTGTTCAGCTCCTTTATTTGCTCAGGGTAAGGCCGTTTTTTATTTGGCATTCTTTCTGTTTGCCGGAGCTCTGTTTTTAGTGGGGCATTGGAAGCTAATAATAACTGGTGTATTGGTTGGTTTATTTTCGACGCTCGTTCTTTATTCTCTTATTGAGTCAAGAGTCATACAGGATCGTGATGGTAGATTTGAAAGTTTTATGAATGAATTTTCCTCATTTGATATTGCTGGAATCGGTAGTGGAAAACAGAAATTTGCGCAGGAGAACGTAGATTGGCGTTTCACTTGGTGGAAAATGGTCATTTCTGATGTAATGGAAGAAAGCCCATTTTACGGTTTAGGCCTTGGTTCGGATATTTCTACGGAATTTCATGCAAATTATTTTCAAACCGGTATCGATAATACTGATGTGTTAATTGCCCGATATCCGCACAATATTTTAATAACTATCTTAGGGCGATTAGGCATCATCGGGATTATTATCTTTTTACCAATATGCATATTGATTGTTAGAGAGTTGTGGATTGGAATGATTAAATTGCGGGCTTCAGGTAGCGAGCATAATCCTGGTCTAGCCTTTGCATGGGCCTTTGTGTTGGCAGGATTTACCAATGCCTTTTTCCAATCAACATTTGAAGCTCCTTATGCTGCTATTGCTTTTTGGTCAATGTTAGCAGTTCTTTGTGTTATGAATCGTCAGGAGTTGAGCGAAGAAGAGGAAATGAGTGCTGATTTAGTGGAAGCTGATAATGAATTTATCGATGAAGGAAAATTAGTGATGGGTTCAAGACCTGTTTGATTCTAAGAATTAGTTTATTATAAAAAAGATATGATCGAATCCTGATGAAAGATGATCGAACTTGGCAGGGAATCGTCCCTTGGATTTATAATAAGTGTACATCCTTTCGAAAGAATAGATTTTCTAGATTCTTATTAGAACTTTCACCTAGAGAAGGTGAAAAAATTATCGATTTGGGTGGAGAGCCTGAGTTCTGGAAAACTGTGAGTAGCAGGTATGAGCTTCACTGTATTAACTTGGATAAAATTGAATTTGATGCTGATGAGTATCAAGTGAATTTAAGAACCAGTGCAGGCGATTGTTGTGAACTTAATGACGAAGAAGATGATTTTTATGATTTAGTTTTTTCTAATAGCGTTATTGAGCATGTAGGTGACTTTGAAAGACAAAAAAAATTTGCTGATACTGCATTAAGGTTGGGGAAAAAGCTATGGGTTCAAACTCCTGCAAAATGTTTTCCAATTGAGCCGCATTGGTTTGCTTTTTTTATTCATTGGTTCCCCAAAAAGCACCAATATTTCCTTTTCCGTTGGTTTGCATTACGACATCGGTTTGCGGGTGTTAAGTTGACTGAATCTGAAGTCAAAGCACAAGTTGACGATGTAAGGCTCATGACTAAAGGAGAACTCAAGAAAATCTTTCCTGGCTGTGATATTATTACCGAACGATTCTTTTTTATTCCAAAGTCTTACATCGTTTTTAGGAGAGGTGACGAATGAAAAAATAAAGACTCTTCAATTAAACCGTGAGTAATAAAAAAAATATACTTCTTATAGGACAAACTCCGCCCCCGTTTCATGGGCAGGCTGTCGCTACCAAGTTGTTATTTGATCATGAATGGACGGATCAGAAAATTTATTTTCTGCGAATGAACTATAGCCACTCTGAAACTGAAGTAGGTCGTTTTAGTTTCAGAAAAGTTTTTCATTTGTTCATTCTAATTGTTAAAACTTTAGTATTGTTAATTAGGCGATTTCCATGCGTTTTATATTACCCTCCTGCGAGTCCTCATATGGTTCCTGTTCTTCGCGACATATTTTTCTTAATAATTGTAAGACCATTTGCTAAAGGAACAGTTTTTCATTTCCATGCAGGAGGGCTTCCGGAATTTGTTAAGTCATTAAAGAATCCAATTCGTTTTTTTGCAAAATGTGCATATTTAAAACCTGACCTTGGAATTGAAATTTCAAATTCTCAAGTCAAAGAAATGGATGAATTTTTTGCAAAAAAAAGAATAGTTATTCCTAATGGTCTTGATGTTCCTTCTGAAAAATATAAAGGCAAAAAATCTGAAAGGGATCCCAAAAGAATACTGTTTGTTGCAGGATTACGGAAAACTAAAGGTGTTTTAGATTTAATAGAAACAGCACAAAGATTGAAACAGATGAAGTTAAATTTCATCATGGATGTTGTTGGGTTATGGCAAGAGTCTGAAACTGAGAAGCTTTTCCATGCAGAATTATCGAAGCATAAGCTAAAAGATAATATTTTAATTCATGGAAAACTTACAGGCCAAGATAAGTGGGATCTTTATAATTCTGCTAAGGTCTTTTTCTTTCCCTCATATTATGAGTCGGAAAACTTCCCTCTTGTTCTTATAGAGGCTATGGCCTTTGGGCTTCCTATTGTAAGTACAAGATGGAGAGGGATTTCAGAAATGGTAGATGAAGGTGATTCTGGTTTTTTGTGCGAAGTCGGTCAGTGTGAAGAATTTGCTGAGGCTATACGGAGTCTGATCGTTGATCAAAACCTTCATGACAACATGTCTAAATCTGCCAGATCTTTGTATGAAAATAACTATACCCAAAATGTATTCTTAAGCTCTATGGCTGAGGCTTTTGAAGATGTTACATCTAATGGTTGAAGATAATTGGTAATGCTAAAAGTACTTACATTAATTCTTATTATAACCGGTTATCTTTGTATTGCTGTTTTTGGAGCTGGAGTCAAAGATGTGTTTCAATGGCCGGGTCTATTATTAATAGGAATAGGTTTTATGATCACTCCGATTGCTTTTCAGGATAATAGAAATATTTCAGGTCATTCAATTTGTAATTTATCAGTCGGTTTGGTTTTTATTTATATGCTTATAAGGGCGCTGACCTCTCCAGTAACTCATGAAGCAAGTCTCGAAATACTTCTTCTATTAGTCCTTTTTGGCTTTTATATATTGTTTTGTTATTGGCTGGTTGAAGAAAAGTATCGAATAATTTTTACTGGTATCTTAATTTTGTTGGCATGTGGTAATACTGGTGTTGCCATTTATCAATTAGACAATCCAGAATTCCATATTCTTCCTGGCTATGATAGAGTCGGATTGGGTGGCCAATTAGAAAGGCCCAGCGGATTTTATAACGCGAGTCCTCATATGGGAGGTTTTCTTCAGTTAGTTTCGATAATATCAGCTGCGTTTTTTCTATTCTTAAAACAAAAAATCCAACGATCACTTTTTATAATTCTATGTGTTATATCAACTGGAGGTGTTATTTTGAGTCAAAGTAGGGGAAGTATGATTGCTCTCCCCTTAGGTTTAAGTACTGTTTTTCTATTTTATTTAATATTTAATTACAGCTCAGGTCATAGTAAGAAGGGGAATCGCGCCAAAACCTTTCTAACTATAATTTGCGGTCTTTGTGCAGTTCTTGGCCTTGGTCTAATTATGATTAATGACATTAGTCATAGAGTAAAATCAGTGGATCATTTTTTTGCTGATGCATCACGTTCAAATTTTAGATCGGGTGCTGTTGATCAATGGATGGAATCACCTCTCTTTGGAACGGGCTCCAGAACTTTTCAGCATAAATATCTTCAATACAGACCTCAACATGCCCCTTTTCATCAAATGGATCCAAAGTTTGCACATAATGATTACTTGCAGCAGTTAGCTGAGTACGGCTTGATTGGATTAATTTTGATTATCTTTTGCCTGTTTCTCCATTTAATAACGGGATTTAAATTAGCAAAAATTATCGTTAAAAGTATCCACGATCATAGGAGTAGAATACGATTTGCTTTACTTATCGGGTCAATTGCAGTTTTGCTTGCTCATACATTGCATGCAGTTGTGGACTTTCATATTCGTTTACTTGCAACTGCGATTCCCATCATTTTCTGCATATCCATCATTTCCAGTCATAGTATGTCTTCAGTGATAAAACATAAAAAGAGTTTATTGCTTATTTTTCAACGATGGGTCATCGGTATCATTGGACTTATCATAATCATTCTAGGTTTTTTGATTGCGCCATCATCCTGGAAAATTCAACAGGCTAAGAACTTTTTAAACAAAGGAGAACCGGCTATGGCTATTAGTCTTTTGCATGATGCTTCTGAAATAAATCCTAATAACGCTACATCTTTTCGAGAATTGGCTCGTTTAAGATATGAGAAATTAGACGATGATATTCCAACTCTTGTCAAAATTGGATATGCAGAGAATGCACTCGAAGCTTTTAAAAGAGCTTTGGAATTAAACCCATTAGACTGGAGGTCTCTTCTCGGAGCTGGAGTATGTGAAATATTTCTCGCATGGCATGCTAATCCTGCGATGAGTGATTCCTATTGGGTTAGGGCAGAAGAATTTCTAAAAGAGGCCATTCAGGTGGCTCCAACAAAATATGAGCCGCGAGAGGAATACGCATACTATCAACTAAATTTAGCCTATTATATGGCAAGTAAAGGTAACTTCGATGGCGCATATAAGGAAGCAGTCAGTGCAGCAAAAAAATTTGAGGCTGTTCCAGAATTCTTTGTCGAAGGAGCTCCTAGAGGGCACCGTGTTGCTGAGGGAACGAGAAGTTCAAAACAATTATTAGAAAGACTGAAAAAAAGCTAAATGATATATGGTATTGAAATAACTAGAATTTTTTCAACTTAGAATAATAGGTACTAAAGTTGAATATTAATATTAAAAGATCGATTCTCAGGATATACGAAATCACAAGAGTGGTTTTAGTCACCTTGATTGCTGAATTTCGTCACCAATTTACTAGATATCGTAGAGGACCTAATCAAAAAGTTTGGGACATTGATGTCGTTTATCTCTGGAGTGACCCTAGTGATTTAGAGTGGTCTCAGAAAAGATTGGGAGTATTAGAAAAAGAAAATCGCGATGATTTTTGCTGTATTGAACATCAGACAAGTTCACCTTCGATTACGTTAGACGAGTTGCGTTACTCGCTAAGATCCATTGATCGTTATCTTCAAGGTGTTCGCTTCATTCATATTGTAGTTGATGGCCAAATTCCTAAATGGTTAGATATTAATCATCCTAAGATCCGAATTATTGAGGCAAAGGACATAATTACAGATTCAAAGCATTATCCAAATTATAATACTCAAGCAATTGAATCATATTTTTTTAATATTCCTGATTTAAGTAATCGATTTATTTATTTCAATGATGATTTTTTCCTGTCTCGTAAAACAGGCGTTGATCAATTCTATACATCTGATGGCCTTATTAGAGTTCGTCTTGGTCGAGCATTATCACCAAAAGGCAACCCTATACCAGATGAAGAAGGAGACTCGGCTGGTCACAAAAATGCTAATAATATTTTGGATAGAGCATTTGGTAAACGAGCGCGCTTAACGGTTATGCATCGACCTTATGCGCATAATAAAGAATTGTTACAAAAAGCAGAAACGGAATTTCCCTTAGCATTTGAAGAAACAAGATCCTCTCGTTTTCGGTCAACAAAAATGGTTGCCATTCACAGTTTTCTCCTACCCTATTCTGCTTCATATCATCAGCAGGCTGATCTTGTGCCTCCAAAACTTCTTGAAAAAGATATGTTTAAATGGGGCAGTTGCTCAGAATCCAATAAGAAAGTTGCACAGAGGGTCAGATCTTTACGAAGTAATGGATTTTGTATTCAGGAAGAAAGAGGAATACCAATTCCTGAATCAGAAGTCCGTCGGTTTCATGAGTTTATGTCAGGTCTATATTCTGACACATCATCTTTCGAGAAAAGCTGATTTAGTTTATTTCTGAGCTTCATGTTCAGAGGGTTTGATAGCCATATTTATTAAACCTTTCTATCGCTCTATCAGGGGCAATCGTGGCCAGATAATTGGGTAATTCATATCGAACTGTATTTGGGCTTAAAAGAAGTGGCTTGAAAAGACCCTTTCTCAAAAAGAAAATTTTATAACCATAATGCTCGAGTAGGTCACTTGTAAGTGAGGGATAACCCTTATGATCCTCATAAATAATGTCGCGTATTTTTTTTTGTTTGAGTAATTCCTTTGCACCGTCCAAGGCAGATTTTTCATGCCCCTCAATATCAATTTTACAAACACCGATATGTTCTTGCATGTTTGTGAAATAATTATCGAGAGTTGTGGTTTTTACATTGATACGATCTTTTATTTCATTTGAATCACTCGATTCTGACATTGATGCCGAACCTTGGTTCGATTCGAATTCATTAGTAATAAAAAGCTCAGCATTTCCGGTATTATCAGAAACGGCAAGGTTTTCAGTTTTAATTTTCGATATGCTGTGTGCCTCACGCCAATCTGATACATTCTCCTTTAGAATAGAAAATATTTCTGGGTGAGCTTCAAAAGCAATCACTTCACCTTTTAGACCCGAAGATTTGGCCATTAGGCTTGTCATTAGTCCATGATTGGCTCCGATGTCCAAGCAAATTTCACCGGGATTAATTAATCTACTCAAACATTCTAATAAAACTGTATCATATGTACCGGTTTTTAAAATAGAGGAGCCTATTCTGTCTCTTGGGCATGCGTTTATCTTCATGTCCCATGGTAGAGAAACTATTTTAGCCTCGGTATTTTTTGAAAAAATCCACTTCAACCGTTTTATTATTTGAAAGGGTCGAAATATCAGCTCCGGGCGACGAACTAATTTCTTGATGAAAAATGTCATCTTAGATTGCTAAATATTTAAGAAGGGTTGGCTTGCTTTGAAATACCAATTTGTTCGGTGTTATGAATTTCACCAAAGATTTTGGAGATAAAATCTGTGACCATGAAGTCAGTCTCTTCAATGCTATGTTGTGCAAAGGGGTGTGTATTTTCACCCTTAATAATTGGACTTGTGATAGTAACGAATGCCCAACGTTGATTAGTGCCTGTCGTCAACCTATCCAAAATATCGGTGATTGTTCTGCTGTAGTGACCAGCGGTAATGACTTTTGCCCCCGTGAACCAATAATAGGATACCTGTTCCAATCCCGTATTAAGATGTCGGGAAACTAGCCTTCTCACCGGAATAGGAATATTGTCGTTAATCGTTATTACTCTCTCTTCGGAGGCAAGTATCTCGAAGCCCTGTGCCGCCAGACACCTCTCAGGTCTGTGGATACTATTATTCATGTCATCGCCAGATAGAACAATAAACGTATTAATGATATCTATTTTATCTTCAGTATTTGGAGTTCTTCTTTTGTATTGTGATTGTGAGTAGTTAGTATCGTCGGCCAAAGCGTTAACAACGACTTCGCTTGTTTCCATAGTTTCGCCGAACCATTCATTTACCTTGTTTGGTAAAACCATAATTATAGCCGATTCCCTTATATCGTACCCTCTCGGTAGAAAATAGATGCTACTAAGTCCTAATAATAAAATGATTTGAGCTGTTATTAGTTTACGAATCATTTTCGTTTTGAGCCTTTAAATCCTTTCCTGCCACAATTTGCCTGCTAATTATTTTTTGTTTACGCTTAAAGCCTGAATTTAATAAAAAGCTTACTAAAATGATTCCAAATATTCCTAAGGGAAAAAACAAAAAACCTGAGAAGTTGTGATAGGTATGAGCGGCAAATTCAGCGTCCCAGTACTCGGCCATAAGTACGATAGTGGTGACCCTTATAGCGTTCGCTATAATGGCGAGTGGCAAAGATGAAATAACCAATAAGATGAATTTCCAAATTTTGTTTAGTGATATGTACCCATAAACGGAGGCAACAAAGACTAAGGCGATAAGAGACCTGACTCCTGAACAACCTTCAGCAATTTTCAATGCGTCCCAATTCCCACTAGTCGATTGAATTTCAGTTCCAGCCGCTATCACCTCTGCTCCAAATAGTATTGAAAGGTGATAGGCAATCTTAGTGGCTAATATTTGTAATCCATTGGTAGCTTGTGTCAGCCCAGGGAGAGGGATAGCAAAATAAAGTAGGAGGAGTGGAAAAATGAAATATTTTGCAGTTTTTCTCCCGTATATGAAAGCAATAAGCCCATATATTATAAAAGGAATAGAGCCTGCAGCGATTCTTGCCTGAATTGTTCTCACCGATACAACGTAGAAGAGCATCCCTATAATTAAAAAAGCTAGCCCCCACCACTCAGAGGATTTCTCACTGCTTAGAATCTCTTTTCGACTTCTAAAAATCAAAAATAATATGACCAATGGAACAAACCTTCCGTGACCATAATCGTATTCTTTTTTTCCACAGACTGCCCACATCCATTCTACAACGGATAGTTCCCTAAAATTCCCAAATATTGGAATAATGCAGTAAAAGTAACAGAACGTACCCACTATTGAGGATATGAATAACAACGCTAACCAATTGAGGTTAGACATGAGGGGTGTTTTTAACTTATTACTATTCGTTAAATCCACATTAGGTTCTGATTTAGACGCCATGATATTTAAGTGGATTGACCAATTTATTTATAATTTTAGAAAAGGAAGTTAGTTAAGATTTTAATTATTTTCCTTCATGATGCAAGGATTCCCAATCTATAATGATAATTGTTCCTAAGATTTAATTGATTTCAATTGAATTAGGAGCCTATAAAGAGTATTCGCAATTTAGTAATGAAATTAATTTCAGGAACAGCACATCCAGAGTTAGCTCAAAATATATCCAAATATTTAAACGTCCCGCTTTGTGATGTGATGGTTAAAGCCTTTCCCGATGGTGAAACTTTTGTGAAAATTAATGAAAACATCAGAGGTCAAGATGTCTTCATTATCCAGCCAACTTGTCCACCCACTAATTCTAATCTAATGGAATTACTCATAACGGTTGATGCGGCCAAAAGAGCGAGTGCAAAACGAATCACTGCGGTAATACCATTTTTTGGTTATGCTCGTCAGGATAGAAAAGATCAACCCAGAGTTCCTATTACCGCAAAGTTGGTGGCGAACTTACTTGATGCTGCAGGAGTCAATAGGGTGTTGACTATGGATCTTCATGCCGGACAGATTCAAGGCTTCTTTGACATTCCGGTAGACCATCTTTATGCCGCACCGGTTCTTATAGGTTATTTTAAAAATAGGGGAATTGATAATCTAACAGTGGTATCGCCTGATGTTGGTGGTTTAAAAATGTCCGACGCATATGCCCAGGCTCTTGATGCGCCTCTGGCTATTGTTGGGAAAAGAAGGATCAGCGCTACTGAGGTGGAAGCTTTGAATTTGATTGGTGAAGTGGATGGTAAGGATGTGATGTTAGTTGACGATATGACAGAGACAGCGGGAACATTATGTTCGGCTGCACAATTGCTAAAAGAAAACGGTGCTGGTAAAATTTATGCGGGTGTTTCACATGGAGTTTTGGGTGAAATTGGCCTTGAGAGACTCAAAGAGTCATGTATTGAGGAATTAATCACCACTGACAGTACTCCTATGGCTAAAGGGGAAAAAGTCACGGCAGTAAGCGTGGCTTCCCTACTCGGAGAGGGAATTCGTCGTATTGAAAACGACGAGTCTGTGACATCTCTTTTTGACATCGTCAATAAGTAGTAATAGTGTTGCCGCCCTCATTATAATGAGGAATTTATAGGAATCCCCAAAAATTCATAAAGTTATGGCTGATCAAGTTAATTTGAACGCAGAAAAAAGAGAAGGCATTGGAAGTGCCGAATCAGGTCGATTACGCAGAGCAGGAAAGATTCCTGGTGTTGTTTATGGAGCATCTCAGGACAGTTATGCCGTACAGGTTGATGGAAATACTATTAAAGATATCTTAAGAAATAGTGCCAGTCAGCAGATACTTGTGAATCTACAGATCGAAGGAGCTAAAGAAGCAAACAAGTTGGCTTTAATTCAAGATATTCAGCACCATAAGATTTCTGGTGACATTCTCCATGTTGATTTCAATGCCGTTCAGGAAGACAGCGAAATTCATGCTAGAGTACCTATTGAACTTACAGGTGATCCTATCGGTATTAAACAGGGTGGTGTATTGGATACATTATTACACGATATCGAAGTTCATTGTTTGCCAAAAGATTTACCTGAAACCCTCCAATTTGATGTTACTGATCTTGGGATTGGTGATAGTTTATCCATTGGCTCTGCCGAATTTCCTGTGGGAGTCAGTGCGAGCCTCGAAGATGACGTTCTTATCGCCATTGTAAACGAGACCCGTGCTTCTCTGTCTGAAGGTGGAGAAGATGAGGCAGAAGATACGGAACAAGAGGGCGCAGAAGATGGTGAAAAATCTGAAGATTCTTCTGAGGGATAATTTTCATCTTTAAAAAGTTAATTAATGAAATCGGTGGCTGAGGACTCGCTGCCAAAGTTGATTGTCGGCTTGGGTAATCCTGGAAAGAAATATCAGGATACTAGACACAATATTGGTTTTATGGTTCTTGACCAATTGGCCAATGAATGGTCAGCATCATTCCATGATGACAAAAAAAGGAAAGCAGGCTGGGTTAAATGTGAAAACTATATTCTTGTAAAGCCATTGACCTATATGAATGAGAGTGGACAAGCCGTTGGTAAAATTGCCGCTTTTCATAAAATTGAACCACATGAAGTTCTTGTTATTTATGATGACATGGATTTGGACCTTGGACGCTTAAGAATTCGTGCTGAAGGATCTGCAGGAGGCCATAACGGAGTCAGATCGATCATTTCGCACCTTGGTACTCAAAGATTTTCCCGATTGAGATTAGGTATCGGAAGGGGTTTTAATGAAGGAATTGGGCATGTTTTGGGAAAATTTTGCCAAGATGAGCGATCAGAACTTGAAAAATCCATAAAAGAAGCGGTATTAGCTATCGGCTACATTGCCGAAAAGGGCCTTTCTGCTGCGATGACGAAATTTAATGCTTCACCTAAAGCGTCGAAAAATAAGTCAACCCAGCAAAAAAGCCTACCAAAAAACGACAATTAGTCCATATCCCCCAATAATAAGCGAAAAATGAAAAGAAATTACGAAGGTGTCATTGCACTTAACACAACCGGAAGAGAGGCTGACGTAGATCAACTCGTTCAGGAAATAGGTAGAGAAATAGAAGAAGAGGGTGGTTCTTTGGAGCAAATCGAACAGATTGGTCACAAGGAATTTGCATATAATGCTCGTAAATTGGCAGGAGGCCATTATGTGAATTATCAGTTTGAAGCCGAACCCTTGGTTATTGATAAAATTAAAACAAGATTAAAGCTTAATTCAGCGGTTCATTTACAGCATTACCAGATCCGTTAATTAGCTGTTCTTTTTTTTAAACATACTTTATTTTTGTTTGGGCATTATTAATAATAGTGCCAATTATTTTCTTTTTTAAGAAAGCCCCGATCAATTTTTCACTTACACAATAATTATGGCGAATGTAAATAAAGTTATTCTAATAGGAAATCTGACAAGAGATCCTGAAGTAAGATATACACCCAAGGGAACAGCTGTCACTGATATAGGATTGGCTGTGAATCGTGTCAGTTCCTCAGAGGGTGGTGAAAGAAGAGAAGAGACAACTTTTGTTGATGTGACCCTTTGGGGAAGAACAGCTGAGATTGCTGGGGAATATTTGAATAAGGGAAGACCGGTCTATATTGAGGGTCGATTGCAGATGGATAGCTGGGACGATAAGAATACCGGGCAGAAAAGAACGAAACTCAAAGTCGTTGGAGAAAGTTTACAATTTTTAGGAAGCCGTGATGGTGGGGGTTCTAGTTCTGGTTCTCAGCCAAGCTCTGAATCAAATTTCTCGGGATCAAGCAACCAGAACAGTGCACCCAACAATGACGGTGCCCAGTTTGATGCTGAAGATGATGACATTCCTTTTTAGGAAAGTGAATTACCAGCTAGCTTTGGACATATTTATTAGTTTTATAAAATTTTGCTGATATAGCGATCATCAAAAGCAGGATTATAGAATAAATCCAATTCACTTTGTTTTCTTTGGTTATGCTAAGTGTGATTTCCAAAGGATCATCACCGTCTACTTGCACACTTCGCTTAAAAGTGAGCACGTTTCCTTGTTCTAGAAGCGTTACATCCAATGCTTGAAGAGCTGGCTCTGCAGCAATTTGTTGCCCGACGATTCGAGAAGCAATTTTTTGGAGAGCATCATTTTCTTCTTTGGTGTTTCCTTGAAGTAAATCATCAACCTGATCAGGCTTATAATTGATGTCTCCTTGTAGTAGAGGGTTGACATCAGCGGCTTGTTCTAAGAGTTCATTTTTGTTGAATACTGGATCTTCAACTCTGTTGTCTAGGTAAAAGCGTTGTCTACGTGTGTTAAGACCGACCACAGCTTGTTCTGTTTGAAGTTTTCTGAGCTGAACTCTTGCGTCTTCATTGGCTGCTTCATCAAGTCCTTTGATTTTGGAAAGTCTTTGAAAGGCACTTCGAGCTTTAGCCTGATCACCTTGTTCTTTCCATTTGTTAGCATTTTGAAAATCAATCGACGCATCGTTTGCTCTTGCGCTATTCTTTGCTGAATAAGTATCTCTATAGCTACTTATACCCTTGAGAGATATACGGTTACCCTGTCCATAAATGGATGAGTCTTGTAGTAAGTCGAGTGTGCCATCTTCATCAATAAGTTCATATCCTTCAGGTAGGACTACCTTCCATTGAATATTTTGTAATGGAACATTTAACTTTGGCCCCTCAAGGGTGAATTTTTTGGAGACTTTGTCTGAATTCATAAACCAAACCAATGAAACCGTGGCTGACGCGCTGTCTTCTTTAGGATAAACATAGAATAGGTAAGAATCCTTCTCTTTGACAATGGCGGCACTTTGCCCATTGACAAAAGTATTCACAAGTTCTGCCTTTTCTGGAAGTTGTACTCTCATTGTACTTTTTTCAACGAGCTCAATTTGCATCTCGGATTCGGTAATTGAAGTTCCATTGGTGGAAAAAAGTGTTTTGAATGTTCCACTGCTGACCCTGAGGTTTAAAGATTCAGCAACTGCATGTCTCTGAACTTTTACAGAAAGAGGTTGATCAGGTTCAACCGCCCTATAAGTGAGAGCAGCAACACTACGGTCTCGTGGATCTAGTAATTTTCTGGGAACACTTGACCAATCAATTTGATTCCACCCTCTGTCAGCACCATTAGCGGTCAACTCAAAATGTCCTGACATTCTTACGGCAACCCAATAAGAGGATTGTCCTACGTTTTCTAATTTGGCAGTGGTTATTTTTTCAAGGTTATTTTCTCGATCACCAGTTTTCTGATAATTAATCTCAACCTTTGAATTTCCTAATATTCTCCTTTTAAACTGAATTTCCCATAATCCTTCGGAGTTATTTCCTTCAACCTTAACAATAT
>JACETS010000130.1 GCA_013911195.1 Verrucomicrobiales bacterium
AGATCTGAGAAACTTAAAATCGAACATGGGGGGGCGTTAGTCGAAGATGATGGAGGCGATTCTATTTTTCTGGAGGATGATCCACTGACATCAGGATTAGAGATTGATAAAGAATTGCTCAATCAAATTATAAATGCCAGGGCGACGGAAATTTTTGAACAACTAAGAGATAGAATCACAAAACATGATGATCTTGATACTCTCGGTGCAGGAGTTTTCCTAACTGGTGGTGGAAGTAAACTCAAAGGTATTGATAAACTAGCAGAGGAGATTCTAGGCTTACCAGTATCGCTTGCGCGGATAAGTAGTATGAGTGGAGCTAGTGCTCCTTTTGAAAACCCCCAACTTGCCACATCTATGGGGCTAATCCGATATGCTCAAATGATAGATTCAGACAGATCTGATAGTGATAATATGATGACAAAAATTGGGAAAAAGCTTGGAGGAATTTTTCGAGGAGATAGTGTGGATTAAGTAAATAATTAATATTAAAAAGTAATAAATGCTAGAATACGAAAGAAAACCTGCAGAAGGAGCCCCAGCACTAGAACCTGAAAAAGTCAAAGTTATTGGTATAGGTGGAGCTGGTTGTAATGTGCTTGATAGGATCGCGTTACATGAAAGGATAGACGAAGGTGAGCTTTTGGCCCTCAATACAGATATTAGAGATTTAGTATCGTCTGTAGCACAGGATAAAGTTCAACTTGGTAAACAACTGACGCAGGGTTTAGGGGCCGGAGGTGATCCTGAACTTGGAGAAGAAGCAGCCCAAGAGGCTACAAATGAGATTAAGGAATCTCTGAAAGACAAATCTCTGGTATTCATCTGTGCCGGTCTTGGAGGTGGTACTGGATCCGGTGCGGCTCCTATAGTGGCGAAGCTTGCTAAAGAGGCTGGAGCATTTGTTGTTGGCTTTGTTATGATGCCTTTTTCTTTTGAAGGCCGTAGAAGACTACAGCAAGCAGATAATGCCTTATCTGAAATGGAAAAATGCACTGACGCATTAATGACTTTCGAGAATGACAGAATGGGTGGTCTTGTCGTTCCAAAGGAGGGAATTCAACAAGCTTTTGCTGCAGCTGATCAAATTATCGGTCAGAGTGTTGGTGCAATTATTAAATTGGTTGCTCAACCTGGTCTTATTCGAATTGGAATGGATGACCTTTTAACTGCTCTTAAGAATGAAAGTTCTCGTTGTCTCTTTGGTTATGGTCAAGCTTCTGGAGATAATAGAGCTCAGGAGGCCCTCAAGGCAGCGCTCAAGAATCCTTTGCTAGATAAGGGGCAGATGCTTAATCACTCAAGTAGTCTTATCGCTTACATCAGTGGAGGGGAATCTACGACTCTTTTTGAAGTTGAGCTATTGATGAATGAGCTTTCTAAATACGTGAATGATGATGCTCATATTTTGTTTGGCGTTTCCTCAGATCAGAAGCAAGGTGACAACTTGAGCCTTACAATAATTAGCTCGGTTGGGAAAGCTGGAGGTTCTGATGCTAACTCAAATGAAAAAGAATCTGTACCAATTATTGATAAAGAGAGTTCTGTTTCCGAGGGTGAGCTGCCTGAACCATTCGTAGACACGGATGATATTGAAGTTGAGGAAGCAGAGGAGACCGAAGAGGAGACCGAAGAGGAGACCGAAGAGGAGACCGAAGAGGAGACCGAAGAGGAGACCGAAGAGGAGACCGAAGAGGAGACCGAAGAAGAAGAGAGTGTTGCTGAACAACAGGATTTGCTTCCCGAGAAAAAATCTGCAAGAGGGCGTTTTGATAAGGCAGAGCCAAGTGTCACTGATGACGGAGAGGATCTTGATGTGCCTAGTTTCCTTAGGAAAAAGAAGAAATAGCCCAAATTCCATAAATAAATATAAGCAAAAGGAATTTAACCGTTGATTCTCAGACGGTATTTTCATTTTATTGGTAACCGAGTCTTTTATTTCGATGACCCTACTTAATCTATGTCTAATACTACCCCATTCTTAACAAGTCGATTATCAGTAATGATGTTTCTCCAATTTTTTATTTGGGGAGCGTGGTTCGCTACATTGGGACAGTGTTTGGGCTCGAATAACTTATCAGGGTTTGGAGGAGATGCCTATGGAACGGCTCCGCTCGGAGCTATTTTCGCACCATTGTTTCTTGGTATAATTGCTGACCGCTTTTTTCCTTCGCAAAAAGTAATGGGTTTTTTGTTTCTTATTGGGGCTGTATTTTTATTGTTAATTCCATCCACAGCTGAAGCTGCAGCTAAATGGACTGGTGGTGTTGACGAAACAAATCCAAAAGGAAAATTGATGATTTGGTTTATGCTTGGTAACATGCTTACCTTTATGCCTACTGTCGCATTAGGTAATTCAATTGTTTTTACTCATGCTAATGTGTTAGCCCTTCCAAAAATTAGAGTATGGGGGACTATTGGTTGGATTATCGCGGGTTTGGTTGTTGGATTCCTTGGTTGGAGTTCTGATTTAAATATGTTCTACCTCGCTGGAGGAGCCTCTTTAGCGCTTGGAATATTTTCTTTTACCCTTCCGAATACTCCACCACCTGCAAAAGGTGATCGTGTTGATTTTAGAGCCCTTTTCATGGTTGACGCATTTAGTTTATTCATTAAGCGACCTGCCTTTTTAATCTTCATGATATGCTCATGTTTGGTATGTATTCCACTGGCATATTATTATGGTCTAGCAGGTAATTACCTTACAAATACCGGTTACACACAGGCAGCGTCAACAATGACTATTGGTCAGATGTCTGAAATTTTCTTTATGCTTTTGATTCCATTCTTTTTTAGAAAGCTTGGGGTCAAATGGATGATTCTTATTGGTATGATGGCATGGGTGTTAAGATATCTTTTGTTCGCTTATGGTGCACCCGATCAAGTGGTTTGGATGATTTTACTTGGCGTAGCATTGCACGGAATTTGTTTCGACTTCTTTTTCGTTACAGGATTTATGTATACGGATAAGATAGCCCCAAAATCCATAAGAACACAGGCTCAAAGTTTATTGGTATTTTTCACTCAAGGTATTGGCCTCTATATCGGTTATAAGGTTGCCTATAACGAGAAAACATATGGCAAGGTGACTGAGAGTTATGAAAAACTAAATACTGCAATTAGTGAAGAATTTCCTCAAGGGGATTCAAGTGTTACTGAGAAACTTGGGCAAATGTTTTCAAAAAATGATTTATCTAAAATCGATTCTTCTGTTGTCAGTTCAGCAATGGATAGTTGGGCTGCTTACTGGAAGTTTCCTGCCATAATGGCAGGTGTTATTGCTGTAATTTTCTTCGTTTCGTTCCGGGATAAAGTGTCAATGACCTCTGAGGAGGAAGGTTCTGAAGATTGAAGTTTAAGTTCTATAATTGTTCGAAAAAATGTCAGTAAAAGTTCTTGTCGTTGGTTGTGGAAATATGGGTAAATCCCATGCAAAGGCCTATCATTCGATGGATGGTTTTGAAATCGTCGGCTTGGTATCAAGAGGCGAGAAATCTCGTCAAGACCTAATCGAAATATTGGGGCATGATTACCCTCAATTCTCAGATTATTCTGAGGCGCTTGAAAAGACTAATCCTGACGCGGTTTCAATAAATACTTACCCGGATACTCATGCTGAATATACAAAAATGGCGTTTGCTTCGGGTGCTCACGTTTTTCTTGAGAAACCGATTGCAGAGAGCGTTGAGGAGGCACAGGAAATTGTCGAGTTAGCAAGAACGAATAACTTAAAGCTCGTCATTGGTTATATTCTTAGAGTCCATCCATCTTGGATGAAATTTATAGAAGTAGCTCAAGATTTAGGCAAACCTTTGGTGATGAGGATGAATCTGAATCAACAATCGTCCGGTAAGAATTGGGAAACTCACAAATGTTTAATGAACTCAATGTCACCGATTGTTGATTGTGGAGTGCATTATGTTGATGTGATGTGCCAAATGACAAGGTCTAAGCCTGTTAGAGTAAGCGCTATAGGAGCCAGGTTGAGTGAAGAGCTTAATGAAGGAATGTACAATTATGGGCAGCTCCAGGTTTCTTTCGAAGACGGTTCTGTAGGCTGGTATGAGGCGGGTTGGGGACCAATGATGAGTGAAGTTGCCTTTTTTGTAAAAGATGTTGTCGGGCCGAAAGGTTGTGTGAGTATTGCTGGTATGAAGGATGGTGAAGAAACAGATGATGTTGACGCTCACTCAAAGGCTGAGTCCATCAAGCTTCATCATGCTGAACTAAATGATAATGGTGAATTTGCAAAACAAGATGAGATTATCGATTGTGCTGATGAACCAGATCATGATGGTTTGTGCTACCGTGAACAGGAAGTTTTTCTTAATGCAATCACTAATGATGTCGATCTTAGTGATCATATGGATGATGCTGTAAACAGCCTAAGAATAGTTCTTGCTGCTGATGAAGCTTTCAAAACAGGAAAGACTGTTGATCTTTAGGATTAATTGTTTTACTCAAAATCTTTAGGGTCACGCAAATAAGTTGCTTTCAAAGGGTTCATTTCCTCTCTGCCCTCCTTGTAATAAGCCACCCATTCTGACAGTCTCCGACCGAGCCTTTTACATATTTCTTTCTCTTTTTCGCTTCTAGGCTCTCCTGCAAGAACAGCACCATAATGAGGCGTTAGCCCTTTGCCTACATAGTCGGTAATCCCAAAATATAGAAAACCAAAGTTCAAGAGAACTGTAGCCATAGCATTGCAAGCTGTTTCATTTCCTCCACCCCAACCAGCAGAAGATGAAAAAGAACATGCAAATTTACCATCGACTTGTAACCATTTTGTGACTGCTACCGTATCCCACCATTTTTTCATTTTCCATGCCATTGATCCGAGATTAGTAGGAGATCCCATTGCAATACCATCACACCAGCTTAAGTCCTCCGCAGTCGCCTCATCACAGTTCAGTGTACGGACATCCATTCCAGAAACACTTAGAGCACCTTCAGTGACCATTTCGGCCATTTTTTTAGTGTTTCCTGTATTGCTATGATAAAGAATAAGTATATTACCCATGTTAGTTTATTTGACATGCTGATTTGATTAAGGCGAGTCAATAATTGATCAAATAGATATAAAATACGTACTTTTGTAATTCTCATGTTGATGAATATTATTTACCAAGGCATGTTTTTTTAGTGCCCAATATAGTTAAAGATTTAATAATAATATTAAAGGGCGGTGCTATGGGCGCAGCTAACGTTATTCCTGGAGTCTCCGGTGGGACCGTAGCATTTTTGACTGGAATTTATGAGAGGCTAATCAATTCAATTAAATCGTTTGATATCAATGCGGTAAAACTTCTTTTGAAATTTAAGATTAAGGAATTTTCTGAAAAGATTGATCTTAGATTTATTATAATGATCATTCTCGGAGCCTTAATTGGAGTTCTTAGTTTGGCGAGGTTGCTGGAGTTTTTATTTAAAGAGTTTCAAGTGCCAACCTGGGCTTTCTTTTTCGGATTAATATTGGCTTCGGTTTTAGGGGTCAGTAAATTTATCGAGAAGTGGAATATTATAACATTTGTTTCAATGATTCTTGGGGCTGCGATTGCTGTTATATTGTTATTCGTTCCTCAGAGCGAGGGGGGTGATGGTTTTGTGTATTTAGTTATTTGTGGAGTGGCTGCTATTTCCAGTATGATTATTCCGGGAGTTTCAGGATCCTTTGTTCTTTTGGTTATGGGAAATTACCAATTGATATTAGAAGCTGTCGTTGATGTTGATTTTAAAGTTCTATTGCCATTTTCCTTAGGTTGTATACTAGGAATTATTTCTTTGTCTCATTTAATATCATGGGTGTTTCAAAAGTATAGGAATGCAGCGGTTGGAGTAATAACTGGATTTATTATTGGATCGTTGCTTTTGATATGGCCATGGAAGGAGCAAAATTACTCTCATGATTCTAATGGAGCTTATGCCGTTAAACTAAATGAAGGGACCCTTGAGTACCGGAGCGGCGAAATCGAAGAAGTAAAACAAGGTCTAGGATTGGGTGAAGAGCTTATCGTTGTTGGATACAAAGATTGGTCATTACCAGATCTAAGTGAATCATCATCATGGTTTGCAATTATATTTGCGTTTCTGGGATTTTTTGTTGTTTTCTGTATCGATAGGTTTGGCAGAGTGAAACCGAGCAATGATTAAAATTCTTAATAGTTGTATTTGTTTAGTTGTTGCTTGTCTGCAGACAGTATTGTCGGATGAAGCCCCGTTAGTCGTGGGCATGGAGCTTGAGTATCCTCCGTTTGAATTTGTTAATGAACAGGGCTCCGATGATGGAGTCAGTGTTCAGATGGCGAAGGCCCTTGCAAAAGACCTTGGTAGGACACTTGAAATTAAAAATATCAAGTTTGATGCGTTAATAACTGCACTCAAAACAGGCAGTATTGATTTGATTATTTCTTCGATGACGGCGACTGACGAGAGAAGAAAATCGATCCTATTCTCAGATCCTTATGTGACTACAGGCCTGGCAATGCTAGTTCCAATTGATTCTGAAATAAATGGCATTGAGGATCTAATGGCTAGTGGTAGGAAGATTGTGGTAAAATTAGGAACCACTGGAGAGGCTTTCGCCCGAAGAGAACTTAAAGATGCAGAGATTCTTACGATGCAGCATGATCCTGCCTGCGCTCTTGAGGTTTCACAAGGTAAGGTTGATGCTTGGATTTATGATCAACTTTCGATCTTTAAACATCATAAAAATCACAACAAAACGACGCGAGCAATTTTAAAGCCAATAAGGAAGGAACAATGGGCAATTGGATTAAGGCAGCCAAAGGGAGGGGAGGTTAATCCCCTTGAAGAGCAGGTTAATACTTTTTTAAAGAAATTTAGGGAGAGTGGAGAATTTAATAAATTGGGAGAAATATATTTAAAAGAGGAAAAGGAGCTTGTTAATAAAATGGGTGTTCCTTTTATATTTGATTTGGAGGAATTCTCTGCGAATAAAAATGAACCAATCTCTGAACTAAATACATTTCAAAATGATATACCATTTGTGGTCTTATTAGTCTTCCTTTTGCTTGGCTGTATTATTTCATTTTATTTTCTTGTTCGTGAAAACTCTGGGGGGAATCAGAATGATCAATCGAAAGCTCTTCATTATGGAAGCTTTGTAATGTTATGGTTGGCTCTTATTGGAATAAGTTATTTTATATTCTCCTCACTTAATCAGACCTACACATGGAATTGGGAAGGGATATGGCAAAGGCGCTGGCAAATCTTTGGAGGTTGGTTAAGAACTATCTGGGTGTCCCTTTTAGCCCTAATGCTATGTGTTCTAATTGCAGTAAGTCTCGTTGTAGGATTCAAATCACGTTACAGAGCAGTTAGATTTTTTTGTCGTGCTTATACTGAAATTG
>JACETS010000131.1 GCA_013911195.1 Verrucomicrobiales bacterium
TAGTTGGAGAAGCTCAAACATTTCTTGAAGTGGTCAAATAAAGGCACGAACATTTAGTAATATGAAATGGTTCCTTCTCCTAGCATTCATCGCACTTATTGTATCTGGAATTCTCAATAAAGAAAAATTACCATTTTGGAATAAGGAAACGCCTAGCAATAATACCTCAGGTAATATCTCTCAAGAAGAAAATGAAGGTGAACCAAATGGAGATGAACCCGACCCCATCAAAAATTCAGAACCTGATAAGACCGATCCAATTGAGGAAAAATATCCAATACCCGACTTTAAACCCATAGAAGAATTGGTCGGCAATTGGAAAAAAATTCCAGCATCAGCTTTCCCTCGACAAGTGACACTCAAAGCCAAGGCTAAGTATATCTTTGCTGGTGGGGCAGGAAGTTCAACGGCGCCGGCTGGAGGCAAAACCTTTGCCATTTCTTTGTCTGGCGACAAACTCGTCATTACACCGAACAAACAATCCAATGTGAGAGGCACCATATCAATTGATGATACTAATTATAAAGAAATCCTCGGAGACGAATATGAAAAATATAAGCAGAGGAAGAAGAGAGAGATTTATGCTCAAAGGGAAAGAGCTAGAAGCATTGCTGCAACAGAAGTGGAAACCACTCAAACAACATCCAGTGCCAATACAAATGAGAGCCAGTCAAATCGAGTCACTAGTATTTCAAGAATATCCAAAGAGAAATTATCAGATTACGAAAATGAAATTGGAAAAATGCCTGAGGCAGAAAATGATGGACGTGTTCCTATCATGATGAGAAGCATAAGGTCTGGAGACGTTTCAGAAATCCGGCTTAATGAAATATCCTATTGGGGACCAATTAGGTATGAAATCGTGGACAATCGGGCATACTGGACGGCCACAGTAAATTACAAAACTACAAGTTTGTTTGGTACTTTTCCAACAGAAGCAATGGCGCTAATGAGAAATGGAAAGGTAGAAAACTGGTTGTATACCGGTTCACTTGAGGAAGTTCCCTAAAATCACCTTGGAATACGAGGCAGTTGAAGCCATCTTCTCTCTTCAGTAAATTCCCTGATTGAGGAGATCCAAATTAGCATTTTCTTTTTCTCCCAAAATTC
Source organism: Verrucomicrobiales bacterium (assembly GCA_013911195.1). Classification (GTDB taxonomy): domain Bacteria; phylum Verrucomicrobiota; class Verrucomicrobiia; order Verrucomicrobiales; family DEV007; genus EC70. The sequence goes on from JACETS010000131.1 coordinate 1,111, forward strand.
TTTCCCTTTGTATATCTGTCTTAGGGCCTGAGAACTAGACCCTCTACTAGCCGCTAGAAAAATTTTAAACCCGATCTTCTCCTGTAAATGGTCAACTATACCTGCACCAGAGGCATGCATATCATCTCCCTCGTGATAAATAAGTGTATGACTATCTCCCATAACGATAACTGGACTAGAATCATCATCAGGAATTACCTGACTTTTTTTTCCATCTTTTATCGAATACACTTTTGTAAGCGACAATTTTTCAGGAGTCCATGATTCTCGCCCTTCATTGGAAATAAGATCGCCAAATACTTTGATTGTTTCAGCATCTCCCTTAACAAACGATACATCTGAGTTTTTTTTATACTTTTTTGACCAATCTAATGAGTTTATTTTTTCAGATAAGATTGATGCAATCATCTGACAAGTCCATGGCGAAGGGTGTGAATCTGTTTTGCAATAACTGCTAAAAGATTCGGTTTTTCTTCTCTCCTTTAAAAGCGGTTCGATATCAATAACATTGATTCCTGATTCCCTAAACTTATCAAGATAAGGCTTCATTTGATAGAGATCATTAATTACTGGTAAGCCATTTTTCATGGTAATAGCATTTGAAAACCTATCTGGATAGATAGTCACTTTTGCGGGTATAGGAACATAAATAAATTCCACTCCCAATGAATCAAGCTTTGTTTTGAATGCCAAAAAGATTTCTAATGGATCTTTTCCAGAAGCAGAAACTTCGGCCCAATTCTTATTCCAAAACTCACCCTTACCAACGTGGTTTAATTCGTTTCTTAGAAATAACCACTTAGGATCATGTCCCAACAAAGACCTTTCATCATTTTGATTGGCTGCTTTGGTAGCAACTTCATACAGCTCTGCACCTTGATCTTCAAGCGATTCCTCACCATTGAGAGAGTAGACACTGATCTTTAAAAAGCCAAGAGCCACCAAATATAATAGTAATGAATACTTTTTATTTAACTTTTGGAAGACTGACATCATAAAATAATTTTAAATCAAACCTCGATAGATCATTAAAATGGCGCTCTCTCTTTATTTGTGGATTATCTAAAATAGGTTCAACCATCAATTGATAGTTTAGGCCGGCTTCGCTTGGAAGATCAGCAACATATTTATTATCAAGAATGCCCCAATGAGCAACAGCAATATTTCTTGTACCTATAATTTTTTGAAACCTTTCTTCTAGTTCATAGTGATTGTAAATTATTGCTCGTTGATAAGGTGATATTTGCTTAATTTTTGGAACTTTAGTTGCCTCAATTAATTTTCCTATGAGTTTAAACTTATTATCTGGCAGTGTGTCGAACTGCCATTTTCTTTTTGCTCTTTTTAAAGCTGATCCAATTTTTTCAGCCGATGGACCAATTGAAATGTAATATATTTTCCCATACCAACCTCCTCCAACTTCAACCTTTGCTATCTGGCTATTAGAATTTAAATTCCAAGCTGAGGAATCTACTTGATTGGTTAATTTGCCATTTTGAAAAAGTTTTATCCATGAATTTGAAACATTAATCAATAAATGAAGAGGCTTACTCAAAGCTTCAATCTTAATGATCGTAGAGTTTTTAGAATTCCAATCACTAAGGACAAAATCTTTCTCCTTTTGGATTAGATTAATATTGTTAAATGAAAAGATATTCCCATTTTTTTGAGCCGGCAAAATGACTAATTCTATTAACCAATTTTCACCTAATTTCTTAAGCTGATTATCTTCCAGGTTAAAATTAAAATATCCATTACCAGGATCTAATTCATAATATTTGCCATATCTTGAAGCTCCAAAGAATTGAATATTTGCATTTCTTTTTTCCTTTTTAATGTTCCGATTCCTGCAATCCCAAAACAAAACATTATCAATTTCAGATGCTGAATGATTAGTTTGAAAATTACTCTCATCACCTCGTAAAACAACAGTCCCGGCGATAAACAAAAATATAAAACCTAGACTGAGATTATACATTTAATAATAATCAGCTTAAAGTAAATCCATCCATATTCCCTTAACTGTACCTCTGCCTTAAATGATCTAAATGATATTTGGCGGATAATTCTTCACCTGTTACTTCCTTTATTAAGTCTTTAGGCAAAAGCAATGATCCTTTGGTATGAATGTTTTTTCTCAACCAATCCAACAAAATTTTATAGCATTCGTCCGTGGAGCAAGATTCAATTTCAGGGCAATCAATTTTTGCTTTATTAAAAATTTGAGCGGCAGCTAGATTTCCTAACGTGTAAGTTGGAAAATATCCTATAGCCCCCATACTCCAATGAATATCTTGCAAACAACCATCTGAAATCTTTTCAACTTTGATTCCAAAAAACTCCTCAAACTTTGCGTTCCATGCATCTGGTAAATCCACTACTTCTAATTCACCGGATATTAGGTCTCTTTCAATTTCAAAACGTAATATTATGTGAAGGTCATAAGTCGCTTCGTCTGCCTCTACTCTGATGTATGATGGCTCGGAGCGATGACAAAAATTAATAATATTACCAAATCCGATCTCCTTAATTGATGGGAATATTTCCTCAGCTCTAGGGTACCATTTTTCCCAGAACCCTAGGCTTCTTCCGACATGGTTTTCCCATAATCTTGACTGTGATTCATGAATACCGAGAGAAACTGCTTTACCAACTGGACAAGTAAAATGCTCTTCAGGTAAGCCTTGCTCATAGAGACCGTGTCCAGTTTCATGGAGCACTCCATAGAGTGAGCTCATAAAGTTAAGTCTGTCATACCGAGTGGTCATTCTGGTATCTCCAGGAGCGATGCCAGAACAAAACGGATGAACAGCCGTATCGATTCGACCAGCTTCAAAATCAAAACCAAAAGACTCTGCCACTTCTCGATTTAAAACCATTTGAGATTCAGTGGTATAATCTCCATCTATTAAATCTACAGCAACATGATTTGATTTGTTTCTCGCAAGCTCACCAATTTCTTTGAGAGTAGTTTTCAGGTCCTCAAATAAATCACCAATACTTTTTGTAGTGGCTCCGCGCTCGAATCCCTCCAACAAGGCATCATATGGGTGTGAATCAAACCCATAGATGTCAGCTTTTTTTCTATTTACTTCCACGATCTTCTCTAAATGAGGACGAAAAACATCAAAATCATTTTGGTTTCTAGCCTCTGCCCACGCCGGCATTGCTAAGCTTCTAATTTTTTCTGAATCAGCAACAAATTCAGGCGAAAGATTCTGCCCTCGATCGTAAGACCACTTCCACTCTCTTAGGTTAGCAAGTTCATGGGGATCACTAATGTCAGAATTATTTTCACATAAAGCTATCCATTCATTCACTTTTGGATCAATAAAAAGGGAATGAGCTTTAGCACCAAGAAATGCACACTGCTCAGCACGATAATTTAATCCTTTTTTAGGAATATTAGTTTCCTGATCCCAACCAAGAAGCGCTGAAGTGGATGTGTAAATAGCAATCTCTTTGAACCGTTCCTTTAATTCATTATATTCTTTTTGGCTCATTTTGATCTTTCCTTAATCTAAAGATGCATTTAATCAGTAAGAAAAAATGGTATCGCGTAGGCCTTTACCTCTTCCTCTGTCATATTAAGTGAATCTGCTACTGACTGAATTGATTTTTTCTTATCACCTTTAAAACAAATTAGTGGTGTAAACGGTGATATGATCCCTTGAGGTTGCCAATTACCACCATCTGATGATTTGGTAAAAAGCGCTGTAGCATACTTATCAGGCTGACTAGAACCATAAAGAGTATTTATATCGTTAGCCTTCTCCAATAAATTCAGAGACCCTCGGTGATCAGTAAAACCTGCGTATTCAAATCCACTTTCAATGACAGACTCAACAAGGGCTTTGTTTACTTTAAAAGCAGTAAGATAACTTCTCCCTGAAATCTCTGAGAATAATTCACCTAAGGCTTTCTTTTCCTCTGTATACCTTGATTCAACCATCCAATCATGTCTTCCGAAAATTGGTGGCTTTGTTTTTTTGAGATTATCCAAATCCTTTAAAAAATCAGGAACCATAAGCAATCCCCATTCGTGAGATCTCCTCATCACAGCTTTAGAAAACTCGGAAATTAGAAACGCTCTAAACAAAGGATCTGAATCATTGCGATTAATATCATCAAAAACTCCAAGAATCCCCTCTTTGTAATATTGCTGACTTTGACTCATCAACCTTTTAGAAGGCAGTATAAGATTGAACATCTCAGATTCTGGTGTCACCTCTTCATTGCTCAAAGTTATTCCTTTGGCTTTCTTTAATTGCTCATCTTTAAGTTCAAATTTTCCAGAATCAAACAATTCGAATTTCAAAGGAATGAATTTTGTATCATCAAAGAAATAACCTGACCTTTCAATTATACTATTTGGACCGACTTTCCTATTACGTAATTTAGTAGGACCATCACAAAATTTGTAGAAAGTTTTTCCAGAGGGAATTTCGAGAAAAAAACATTTGTGTAAATTTAAATATTTCCTGTAATTACTGATTCCGTTTAAAACTACTCTCTCAGCCTCTTCCACATTTTTTGGAAAAATTTGATCCTTATTTCGATTCTGATAATAAACAGTCCATCCCAATGATTGACCAGGTCGTAAAACTTCACCTATAACATCAGAAAAATCTTTAGGATTTGAGAAAAAGGCATTTGATGTTGAATGCTCTAGGGTTCCTTCAAATTTCTCATCTTCAAAATTTTTCATTGCAGATTTGAAATCCACATAATTTTCAACCGTTTTGAGTTGTTCAACTATTCCCAGTAGAGAATCAATTTTATCAATTCGCGAAGACAGTTGTGCCCCCTTTTCCCTATATTCTTCCTTCACTTCATCATTAACAAAGGCGGGGGGAATAACCACCTTCATTGCATCGGTTAACTCTTTATCTATTGAGTGAATGTTTTTTACATATTCAACATCCCTAGAAATTTTGGTAATATTTGGTGTGTTTGATAGAATTTTTTTAACCTCCTCAAGAGCAACCCTTCTTCTTGATCTTTGTGCAGCAATATAATTAGAACGATGATTGTCCCATTTATTTTGTAAATTAGATTTTTGCTGATTAAGCTCTTTTTTTAAATCAGCAGCGGTTTCTCTAATACCCAATTCCAAATCCTCAAATTCTTTCCAGTACTCGTTAATAGGCCTACCAAATCCTGAATCAGCTTCTATTCCCAGTCTATTTATATCATCAACTAATAGATTATACTTATCCAATTCAATGGTAAGCCATCCATACGCCTTTTTTAAATCCGGACCCATTCTTGCCAAAAATGCAACCGGCCAATTATAAGTTTTTGTACTCTTATATAATTTTTCGAAAGGCCGAGCACTCCTGATTTTTTTGTACCCCTCAAACTCAGCAAGAATTGCTTTACCCTTCCACTGAGCAAAGCCGAAATAACTGAGAAAAAATATTATAAATGAAACAGTAGAAACCTTGATCAGTCTTCTCCGGCGATTCTTCTTTTTTAATTTTGATATTCTCTTATCAAGGGCTTCCTTGAATTCAGCCACCTTCTGATCAACCCCTCCTTCAGGCAACAATCCAATCTTCTCGAATTCGGCCCACGAGTTGGTTAGCTTTCTTCTGGTAGTTTCAATCTCATTCAATGGAGATTTTAGAACAACTGAAAAATTAGAAGCTAGGTTATTAAAAACTTTATCGAATCGTACTCTTATATCTTTTGATTTTTCTTCTTTATCAAGAAGTTCAATTTCATCCTTAATCCATTTTTTTGAATCCTCTATTGTTTCCTGAACTACAAGATCTAAAACAGTACTGTGCTTTTTGATTATTGCCTCTATCTCCTCAATTGCATTTTTAACAGCATCTAACTTTCTTTGTTCACACTGATTAGAAAGATTTGATATCAGCCTGAAGGCTATTTTTTCGTCACTAGCCTTTCTTTCAGCATTCAACCAATGCATCGCCTTTTCCCATGATTCCCCTTTCTTTAATTCGTCAAAAGGCAATTGATCAAGTCGATCAACAACAGCCATTGCATTTGATTTATCTTCACTTTGGACAATTTCATCGAGTTCTTTTATCTCATCTCGAAAATGTCTCCTGAGTATTCTTCTTGTTTCATCCTTAGCGGCCTCATCTGTAG
>JACETS010000132.1 GCA_013911195.1 Verrucomicrobiales bacterium
TTTTTACAGTGATCGAGTGGGTTTAGGTGATCAGGTAACTTCAGAGGGAACAGTTGAAAAAGGTGGAGTAACAATCACCACCTCAGCAACCAACAAAATTGACAATTGGGCAGACGCACCCTTATTCACTGGGGATGATGCCGACTCAGCGTTCAATCTCGGTGAAGTCATGCGGGACATCAGATGGAACGGGGCACCGAATCCAATTACCGTAGACATTAGCGGTCTGGTAGGAGGCTTAGATTACAATGTTAAATTTCTTCTAAACGAAGGGGGTGACAGGGATAGAGGATGGGATATTTCCGCCAATGATGAGCTCGTAGTAGATAATATTACTTCAGAGGGAGGAGACGGTTTTTGGACTCCTGAAAACTCATTTGTTTACTCGGTCGATTTAGAAGCCGACGTTAGTGGGAACATAACAGTCGTTTTCCAAAACGACATTGGTGGGGAGGGCCAAGTGGCTGCTGATGGAAACCCAATTTTGCAGGGGGTTATTTTGACATCAAATGCTATTTCAGAAGATGAAGATGAAGACGGATTACCAGATGCATACGAAGAAAGACTTGTTGATAATATTGATGATTTGAATGGAAACGCGGACGGACCCGGTCCTGGCGCCGGCACTGGCGACTATGATGGAGATGGCATATCAGATATTGATGAGTATGAGGAAACGAGAACAGATCCGACGAAGGTCGATACGGATGAAGACGGATTAAATGATAATGTAGAAACTGAAACCGGTGAATATGTAAGTGCCACCAATACAGGAACAAGTCCAAGAAATTCCGACTCAGATAATGACGGATTCAGTGATGGATCTGAAACTAACACTGGAAAATATGTCAGTGATGATGATAGAGGAACAGATCCAAATAATAGAGACACGGACGGAGACGGCGTAAAGGATGGAGTAGATATTGATCCCCTAGATCCAACTCTAACAATTGATACTGTTAAAGTTGGTGCTGTCACAACATTCACTGGACCTGATGATATTAACCTTGAACCTTCAACTGTTGTCATCGCAGTGGACGTCTTCGGCAACATGGATAGCACTATCAATGGTGTTGAATTTTTCACAGACAGATTAGACCTTGGCGCAGCTGCTACCGACGAAGGCGTAGTTGAAAAGGATGGGGTCACCGTCACCACAACTGCAGCAAACTCAATTGACAACTGGGCTGGAGCCCAAACTTTTACGGGAAATGATGTGGACTCTGCAAACAATCTCAGTGAGGTGATGCGTGACATTCGCTGGACACCTGCCCCTAATCCACTAACGATTGATGTCGAAGGATTAATTCCTGGAGCATTGTACGAACTACAATTACTTTTTAATGAAGGAGCTGATAGAAATCGAGGATGGGACATTGCTGTAAATGATGACTTAGTCGTCGACAACATCACTTCTGAGGGAATTCAAGACGTTGATACTTGGGCACCAGACCTTGGCGCCATGTACTCTGGTAATTTCAATGCCTCAGAAAGCGGCACAATCAACGTTGAGATGAGAAATAACATTGGAGGGCTCCCCCAAGTTTCTTCTGATGGAAATCCAATAATCCAAGGAATAATAGTTCATTTAGCAGTGCCACCTGCACCATTTGAAATTACAGATATCAACTTAAGTGATGGTATTCCAACGATCACATTTAATTCAATTCCTGGGGCCGTTTATGCTGTCGACTCATTAGAATTTGATACTGCCGACGACAGTTACTTTTGGGTCGAACTCGATGATGGACTTACTGCTGAAGATACCGAAACTTCATTCACCGATGAATTTGTTGATACAAATTTAAGAGTGAATATGTATCGAGTAAGAAAACTCGAATAATAGATTACAATTCGTGCCATCCTATACCTAGTAAATCTAAGATCTCGGGGGCGCTATCAGTATCATTATCCAGCTTTGGTTTGATGAGAAGAATCAGAGGCACTGCATCTTTTCTACCATAAAGAATTGGCCTTAGTTTTTTTCCTTGTTCAGAATCTCTTAGCACGTATGCAGAAATGTTTTTTTGACTTTTTGGATGAGTCAAATTAAGGGCTTGCCAGTCTTTTTCGTTATAATTATCTATGTAATAACCATCAGCTTTTACCCGAACCCTATAGATTGCCTCAGAGCTGAGCTGCGCCTCAGAAGAGGTCAACGCTTCAAAAGGTTCATCACAATAAGCGACAAAAGTTTCCCAAATGATTCTATGAGGATCTTCAGAGGTAAAATAAAGGCTTTTAATTTGCTCATTTTCATCCTGAAAACCAAGCATATATAAAAATTCTCCGTCTCTTACTTTAATAACATCAATAGGCCTGAATTGTTGAACACCTACAGAGACCTTAGGCGAACGGTTTTGAAATTTCTCAAGTTTTTCCTCAATGCCTGGGCTTTGTCTAACGTAAGGAAGGACATCTTCCCATTTCTCTGCTGCTAAAAAATTGCTAGCAGATAATTTAAGCTCATCCTCAAGGGCAACAAAGCCAGTAGGAATAGATTCCTTTATAATACCCTGCCCCTGCTCCTTGGGTGCATTGTCAGATAAAGCTTCGTACAATACCCAGCCGAGCATGAAACTTATCAATGATCCAACAGCTATTAAAGTTCTAGTACTAACACGCTTTACTTTAAGCTCTTCAGGCTCATTATCTTTCTCCCAATCTCCAGCAGCTTGCTGAACAGCATTTTGCAATAGGTCTTTTGGTAAAAATTTTGCAACTGGAAGACCTAATTTGTTTGGTGGGGTATAAGTTTTTTCGTTTTTCTCTTCAGGAGATTCCTGATCCTCCTCAACTTTTACTTTTTCAGATTGCTTTGGCTTAGGCTCTGGAAGTTCGCTTGGCATATGGTGCTGTTTTAATATAGCAGACTTTTATAAAGGAGATATCTTATATTAGACGAAGAAACCACTTATTTTGACTCAGATTTAAAAAGATTAACAAAATTAATGAATTTGAGTGTCTATTATTTTAAATCACGCTATAAAAAATCCTAATGAATAAAATCTCTAAATATCTAATCCTTTTAAAATTAGCTTTATTCCTGAGCTCAAATCTTTTTGGTAAAGACAAGCCTAACGTCTTGTTCATTTTCGCCGATGATCAATGTTACAAAACTATCGCTTCATTGAATAATGAAGAAATTAAAACACCTCACCTAGATCGCTTGGTAAGGAATGGCACAACATTCACTCATACCTATAATATGGGAGGTTATCATGGGGCAGTTTGTGTGGCTAGTAGAACAATGCTCATCACCGGAAAACATATATGGCATGCAAAAAATTCTGAAAAGAATCTTAAAAAATCTCTCGATGGCAAGCTCTGGCCTCAACTCATGGCTAAGGCAGGATATGACACATTTTTTACAGGAAAATGGCACGTCAAAGCAGATGCTAATCACCTCTTTGGTACGGCAAGGAACGTTAGGGGAGGCATGCCCAGACAAACTAAAGAAGGTTATAATAGACCTCTAGCCGACGGAACTGATCCATGGGATCCTAGCGATCCCAAGTTTGGTGGTTTCTGGGCGGGTGGAAAACACTGGTCAGAAGTAGTAGCAGATGATGCCATTGATTACTTAGATCTATCAAAGAAATCAGATAATCCATTCTTCATGTACATCGCTTTTAATGCACCTCATGATCCTCGTCAGGCTCCAAAAAAATATGTAGATATGTATCCTACCGATAAAATTAAAATCCCTAAAAGTTTTCTCAAGGAGCATCCCCTTAAAGAAGAGATAGGTTCAGGAAAAGGATTACGGGATGAAAAGCTTGCACCTTTTCCAAGAACTAAGCATGCGGTCCAAGTCAACCGTAGAGAATACTATGCGATTATCACCCACATGGATTTTCAGATTGGTAGAATTCTAGATCACTTAGACAAAACCGGTGAGACTGATAATACATACATATTCTTTACCGCAGACCATGGCCTTTCAGTCGGTCATCATGGATTGCTTGGCAAACAAAACCTTTATGATCACAGTGTAAGAGTGCCATTCATCGCTACCGGTCCGGGCATTGAAAAAGATAAAAAGAATAATTCACCTATCTACTTACAGGACGTAATGGCAACTTCCCTAGAAATTGCTAAAGCAAAGAGCCCTGATCACGTTCAGTTTAAAAGTTTATTACCAATGCTTAAGGACGGAAAAAAAGGAGGTCTTAAGAGCGTCTACGGTACCTATGTCCATTTTCAGAAAATGGTCGTTTCGGAAAATTATAAATTGCTTCTTTTTCCAAATGCGAAAAAGGCTCTTCTTTTTAACATGAATGATGATCCAGAGGAATTGGAGGACATATCCGATAAACCTAGCTCAAAAAAAATAATGAAAGATCTATTTAAAGAACTTCTAAAATTACAGAAAGAATCAGGTGATACTTTTGAACTCGAGCCAATTTATCCAGAATTGGCTAAAAATTAGATACTTATCGAGGAAATCGGTCAAAATACTGTTTTGACTTCATAATTTAAATAAACTAAAATCTAAATATTATGAAAACTTTACTTAAGTACGTTTTAGCATTTGCAGGCGTTGCCTCACTATCATTATCATCAGCTTTAGCTGACGATTGCATCAACAAAACTTGCCCATTCAGTGGCAAAGAGGTAGACGGTTCTAATTCTGTTGAATTTGTTGCCAAATTTTGTTGCGGTAAGTGTGTTGATAAATTTGAAAAAGACCCAACAGCAGTTGCAGAAAAAGTTGCAAAAGCTGAAGATGGCAAGTGTGCATTCAGCGGCAAAGCAGCAAGCAAAGAATCAAAAGTTACTATCGCAGTTTGCTGTGGCAAATGCGAAAAGAAAGGTAAAGCCGATCCAAAAGCTTTATTAGCTAAATTGCAAAAGAAGAAGTAACAATTAAAAATTATCTACTAAATAATTTTAAAAGGCTGTCCAATGGGCAGCCTTTTTTATTTACTCTTAATTAATCGATCTTCTACAAACAGATTACCATGCCAACCTCGCTTCAAGGAAATAATTTCCCTAGTGATCCTAGAAGCATTATCAAACTGATACTCAAGATCAACTTTGGCTAAACTTTTCTTAACCTCCATCGAGCGAATTCGAAATATCGGCTTTCTTTTCATTCTCACAAAGCAATGCAGAGGAACATGCCTATGAGATGCATTCCATAACAATCTGGCTGGAGGAAATCCTGAAAGCTCTGCAAGGGAAGTAAGAACTTCTCTAACTGCAACTTCGCCATGCCTTCGGCAAAGAGAAATAGCTAATCTTTTATTTCTAATACTCTCAACGAAAGCCTCAATTGGATTCCTGTGATTCTCTTCCATTTCATCAATAAGTTCGGCTGCATGAACAGACATGGCTGCATGAAACTCCGCACGACTTAAACGACCTGATTCGAATTCTCGAAATAAAACATTTGGAGAAAGTATGGGCTCTTTAATGGAAACCATTTTCTTATATCACATTGCTTACATTAAAAATTTTTATCCATCAAGGCTTAAATATAGAATAAAAAGCGCGATCTGTTTCCAGATCGCGCTAAAGAAATTATTATTACAAAGATGAAAACTTACTTTTTTTGTTCCTTCTTCTTTTCAGTTCCTTTTTTCTTCTTTGGCTGATCTGTCTTTTTCTTTTTGGGCTGTTGCTTAGCAACAAACTCTTCTTTGCTTAATTTGCCATCAGCATCTTTATCTCTATTTTTGAACATCTTGGCAGCCGCTTCGGGTTGCTTCTTCCAATAAGGATTTACTTTTATTTCCTCCAAAGTAACACCTCCATCTTTGTCTTTATCTAACCACTGAAAACGCTCAACTGGAGTCTTTTTAGGTTTTTTATCAGACTTCTTTTTTTCCTCTTCGGCAGCAATTCCTAATGAACAAAATAAAGAAGAGACAATAAATACTCTCAAAGTGAATTGGATAATTTTTTTCATATAATAACTATATGACAGGAAACGAACTAAATCTAAAAGAATAAACTTATGAAAGATTCTTAATTGGTTCAGAATCTGTGATTAAAGATTTCACTTTTCTTGGAATATTTTCCATGAGCCGAACTTCGCCAACGTCCAAAAGTGTATTCATAACAGTTCCAAGAAGATTCTGCATAGTCACCGGATCACTATTAGGTTCACCCCCATCTCGCGTCGATTCACCAATAACTTGACCATGACTGAATCCTCCTCCAGACAACATCAATGGGGCTAGTTTTCCCCAATGGTCACGTCCACCCCTCTCATTGAGCTTGGGTGTTCTTCCCATTTCACCACAACAAACCAATAACACTTTGTCTTGAAGGCCTCTCAAATGAATATCTTCAATAAAGGCTGAAACAGCATGATCAAATGGCTGGCCAACATACTTCATACCCTCAGTGACCGTGGCATTATTTTGGTCAGCATGAAAGTCCCAAACAAAATTTGTGGTCACTGTCACAAAGCCGCACCCCCTCTCAACAAGCCTCCTTGCCATGAGCATTAATTTACCAAGAGAATTAACATGATCCCTATAATTTTTGTGGTTATTCCATACTCGTCTAATTGAGGAGTAAGGAACGAGTGGTGCCGTGTCGTATCTTTCGATCGTTTTAGGGTCCTCAGCAGATAGATCAAAAGCATCAGCAGCACCCCCCAAAATAGTATCAAAGGCTTGCTCTTGAAAACCAGTCATACCATCCAACACGTTACTCTTATCAACTCTCCTTCTTAAATTATCTACACTTGATAATAGATTCTTTCTGTCATTCAGCCTTTGCTGAGGCACGTTCAAAACCATATCCTTTGACAAGTTTCCATCACCACCTGGAACAAAGGGCGCATAGGACTGACCTAATGATCCTGTAGAAACAAATTTTCCGAAATTTTTATTTCTTTCCTGAGATTCCGGAACGACAGCCCTAGGAAATAAAGCGACATTGGTTGGCATTCCTGTGTCATTACGATTAGGTCCAGCTATCTTAGAATATAAAGAACCAATGTTAGCTCCATGAGTGGTGTTACCCACGATTGGCTTAATGTCATGATTGCCATTTCCAGTCGTAAACGAGCGTACAACTGATATTTTATCCGCAAGACCAGCTAAACGCTGAAGGGTTGAACCATAAGTTAT
>JACETS010000133.1 GCA_013911195.1 Verrucomicrobiales bacterium
CATTTGCATTTAAAAAAGATGAAACTTGATCCCGTGCTTTATTAATTGCCTCATTACTTCGTTTACCCAAATCGTAACCAGTCGATGGATTTCCAAATTCATCACGAAGATAAGGCTCCATGGCCTGAAAAACTTCAGGGTGAACCTTAGTGGTTGCATTATTATCTAGATAAATCACAGAGAGATTTTTAAGTCATTGGTCGCTTGGTTCGAAAATTTGCCTCTTATTGTCAATTATAGCAAGCGCTTCCCCTACTAGAAAAAGAGACCCTGCGATTAAAATATGACCTTTTAATGTCCTAGCTAATTCAATGGCTTTATTGACTGAGGCTTCCCTTCTTACATCAATATTCTTGGGTATATAACGACATATTTCATTATAATCTGCCAATTTTCTTGGAGTATCAGGATCGGTCACAAGGATGAACGAAGCAATTTCTAAGAGGGATTTGATAATTGATTTTAAATCCTTATTTGCTGCAGCTGAAAAAATGACGATTCCTTTTTCTTCACCATATATTTCTTTCCAAGTCGAAACTAGAGCCAAAGCACCTTCCCTATTGTGTGCACCATCAACGACGATATCAAATTTACTATCTTGTCTGAATTGTTCAAAACGTCCTCTCCATGTTGTTGTACATATTCCTTCTAGGCAATCTTTGGTTTTTATATTTGGCAAAAATGTTTTTACTGCGGCTATAGCTAGTGAGGCATTTTCTCGTTGGTGTTTACCTTTTAGTGAAATATTCTCAGTCGCTAGGAGTTCATCAATAAATTTAATTGGTGCCTCCACCTCATTACTTTTTGTTTCAAGAACGAGCCGGGCTTCTTCATGTTGATGAGATGATATAACAGGCACACCGCTTTTTATGATACCTGCTTTCTCTGTTGCAATTTCTGAGATGGATTCTCCAAGAATGTGTTGGTGATCTAAGCTTATTGGAGTGATGACACATAATTTAGGCTTTACAATATTAGTTGAGTCCAATCTACCTCCTAGACCAACCTCTAGAACTGCTGCATCTACTTTTTCATCTACAAAATATTCCAACGCTAAAGCAGTTGTAATTTCGAAGAAAGTCGGTTCCTCGTTCCAGTCATTAACAAGGGTCTTAATATCATTAATTCTTTTGGATATTTCTCTTTCAGAAATCGGCTTTCCGTTTACTCGAATGCGTTCACAAAATGAAATCAGATGTGGTGATGTGAAGAGCCCAGTTTTTTCCCCATGTTTCCTCAAGATTGAATCGATAAAAGCACATGTTGAACCTTTGCCGTTGGTTCCAGCGACGTGAATAATCGGTAATTGATCGATTGGTTTGGATATGGATCTTATGAGTTTTCTTATATTTTCGAGGCCAAGTTTGATTCCTAAATCTTGCCGATCGTACAGCCATTTTATGGCTTTTTCATAATCCATCTCAATAAATTATATGGATAAACAGATACTTATTAAGGTAACAAATAACCAAGAATACTGGCCAACCTTTCACGCATTTCTCTTCTTTCAACAATCATATCAACTAAACCATGTTCATGCATAAACTCGGCAGTTTGAAATCCATCAGGGAGTTCTTGGTGTGTGGTTTCTTTGATAACTCTGGGGCCAGCAAAGCCGATCATACATCCCGGTTCTGCCAGAATCATATCACCAAGTGTAGCAAAGCTGGCAGTTACTCCACCAGTAGTAGGATGAGTCAAAACGGAAATGAATGGAAGCCCAGCTCTATCATGTACGGCAAGGGCTCCACTCGTTTTTGCCATTTGCATCAGACTCAAAATACCTTCATGCATTCTAGCGCCTCCAGATGCAGAAATGATTATAACGGCTGTCTTTTCTTTAGTTGCAAGTTCAATAGCTCGGGTGATTTTTTCTCCGACAACAGATCCCATACTTGCTCCAAGGAATCGAAAATCCATCACTGCGAGTACTACAGAATTTCCAATGATTTTACCTTTCCCCGTAATGATTGCTTCTGAGAGCCCGGTAATTTTCTGATACTTTGTTAACTTTTCTTTGTATCCTTTAAAATTCAATGCGTCTACGCTCGCCATGTCTTTATCGGTTTCTGTAAACGTTCCTGGATCTGTTATCGATTCAATCCTCTCTGGTGCACTTAAAGTGAAATGATAATTACAATGCGGACAAACTCTGAGGCTTTTTTTGAGTTCAAGCTCATGTATCACTTCACCGCAGCCTGGGCACTTATGCCATAGGCCCTCTGGCATATCGCGTTTTTTATCTGCGTTACCACGGAAGGGAGGCTTTTTGAAAATTGGCATACTCTGCAGTTATCTAAAGTACTATATTTTTTAACAATCTAACTCACCGATCCTATGAGGACAACCCTCTTCAAACATCAATTCCGAAATTATGCTGATTGTTTTCTTCGGCTAATTTTTATCCACATTATTGCAATTATTCCTGTTAAAATTACACCAATTAATGGAATAAGGCCTTCTTTAAGATCCGAGCCAATGTATGGAAGTAAAAAATCTTTGTTAAATTTTTTGGGTATATTCGAATGATAATCATAAGTCTTAACACAAAAAACCCATCCCGCGTGCAATCCTATACTTAGCCACAAAGATGAGGTGTATATTCTTGCCCACCCCAATACAAGCCCCACTGCAAAGAGTGTTGAAAATCCTTTCGCAATGAACATCGGGTTCTCAAATTGTGCAAATATTTGACCTACGGTCCAAAAGCCTGTTCCAAAATAATGAATATCTTCAGCAAGGAGTTTGGCGCAATGTGGAGGAGGCTTAAGAAAATGAATGATGGCGAAGAAAAAAGATATAAAAAGTAAAGTGGAGTAAGTATTTGTGGTTCTTCTGACGGCTCCAAATAAAAAACCTCTAAAAATAAATTCTTCAAGTAATGCTACGGAGATAGCCGAAACCATGAATTTTGATAAATAACTAAAGTTGAGAGAATGCGTCTTTTCAAAAAAACCTAGCCAAAAATAAATCATTCCAAAAATAAACAAAATGCCTGCAGATAAAAGAAACCCAATGCCAAAGTCTTTAAAGCGGTTCGGGTTTTTATCTAGCCCCAGTAGCGATTTGTTTAACTTCAATGATTTAATCAATGGGTAAGCGCAGATTAAGGCGCCGATGAGCATTGAACGATTGAAGTAACGACCGAAATGTGCATTTTCTAATTTACTGTTTAGCCATACTCCAATGTCTCCAAAACTTCCCAAGACTCTTAATTGTACAAGGGCCTTACAACCATGGTATAGGAAGGGAGCTAAGGCGGCTCCAATAATTAAAGAACCTATGAACCAAGCTAATAATTTTAGAGCGTCTGATCTAATAACTTTTAGCATATAAATATTATTCTTTATTGAAATGACGTCTCATTGATCCCTAATGACAAATGCTTTGTTAAACATTAAAGTAAGTTATATGAAAATTCATGATTGGAAAGATCGTACTGATACCGGTGAAAATCGCTTGTGGAGAGCAACTAAGCACGGGGGAGACTGGAAATTTATGTCGAGACTTCAGAAATCCGAGGAAGGATGGACAACTCATGAAAAAATGGAAATTGAAGATTTGAAACTTTTCCGCGAAGTCCTTTTTAATAAGTATCAACGTCGAAGGATCCCCTGGGAGGATGTTGTAGCAATTGACAACATGATTGAGGATTCATAACAATCATTTATGCTCTAATTACAAAATGGCGATTACGACTAAAAGAGGAGATTATGGTGAAACCGATTTGATGTTCGGTAGGCGTGTTCCTAAAGATCATCCCCGCGTTGTTGCTGTTGGAGCGATCGATGAGTTGAATGCTAATCTTGGAATAGTGAGAGTATCTTCTGAAGATGTTGGTGAGATCACTGAGAAAATTGAGCATATTCAAAATGATTTAATTATTTTGATGGGTGAGATCATTACTCTTCCAGAGGATTTAGATCTTTATCAGGAAAAAGGGTTCGAGAGGTTCGAAGAAAAGCGAACAGAAATATTAGAACGATGGATAAAAGATATTGAAGATAAAAAAAGTGACTACCAAGGTTGGGCTTTGCCAGGAGCAAGTGGATCAACAATTTCAGTTCACTTGGATTCTGCGAGAGTTGTTTGTCGAAGAGCAGAGCGCGAGTATATCAAATTGGGCGAAAACCTGAACGAATCTATAATAATGTTTTTAAACAGACTTTCTGATCTCCTTTGGTTAATGGCTAGAGAAGAGGATAAAAAAGCCTGATTTAAAGGACGAATAGTATATAAAAAGTTTTTGTGTAGGATACAATTAATCCTGTATCAATTCCTCCATCAATTCCTTATTATTGCGGATTCTGATAACTTCTTTTTCAATCTTTTCAGCAGCCGTTTGAATCTCATTTAACTTTTTTCTTTTTGATGTATTCCCTCTTGGAGGAGACGCTTTGAATTCTCTTACAAGTTTACCAAAGTCTTGGATAGAATCAGCATATGACCAAACCCGCTTGTCTAATTTTAATCTCATCCTTTTAAGTTCACTAATTGCTTGTGCTAGATCATCTGTGCCGAGTGAATCACTGGGATCTGAACCTGAGCGAGCTGCTTGAATTAGTATGGAGGCCGAATTTTCAGTTTTTTCTAACGAGCCCTGCAGAGAGAGAGTTCGTGGCGTTTTTCCTGTAGCTACTTGGAGTGCGAGTTTTGCCGATAAATGGTTAGGTGCTAATTCAATAATTTTCCTTAGCTTGTTTTGAACTTTTACATTTTTAAGCACTCCAGCTTTATGACGAAAAATAGCTGATTGAACTTTATGAAATTCTTCAATTGATTTTTTGATAGAGTCACCTTTTTCAATAAATGCAATTTTTGCTGCCTCATCGAAATCATTAATGGTAAAGACCTGTATTCTTGAAACGGTATTAATACCATTAAGAAGAACGAGGTCAGAAAGTGATCTAGCATTCTTTGTTGGAATAGCTACGTACTTACAATTTTTACTGAACGCCCCTCTGACTTTTGCAGGCACCCCTCCGACGGGTTGAATACTTCCATCTGCATTCATGTCGCCGGTTACTGCAAATAGTGGATCTATTTTTTGGCCAGTTACTAATGAATCTAATAACAGTGCGCAACAAATTGCAGCAGAAGGTCCATCTTTGGAAGTGAACCGGTCCTCAAAAGCAATCTCAATATCATACCCGGAAGGCCAGTCGTTGTGCTTAACGCGCAAATATTTTGTCACTTCTTTTAAAGCGCCATCCATGTTTTTTCCAACCCTTTGGTTAAATCGAATTTTAAGTGGATGGTTTCTATCTTCTAAAGGAGTAGCCGTTGCATTCATTTGAGATGCTTTGCCGGCAAAATTTCCTCCTGATAGCGGTTGAACTAATAACCCTTTAAGGGTGCTTTGTTTTGCTTTGAGTTCTAATGCGTTAGCGATGCTTAATGGCCATACGACTAAAAATGCCAACGATAAGATGAGACCTTTCATTTACTAATTGCTGGTAAAATTAAATCCTCAGCTTTGGATGATAATTCTCTTAATGAAAAGATTATTATAGGAGATATCAGCTTTACGTTCATTTAATCAATAAAACCTTATTTTTAAAAATCATTTTATCGCATTAATTTTTATACATTAATGTATTCTTTGGAATATTTATTCATGATCTTAAGTTGTTTATTTTCAGTGCTATACAATAAAATTTTTAATCATTTGAGTCCCATATCAATTCATTATTAAACATAAAATGAACAGAAATAAAATTTGTGAATGCCATCGTTTAAAGAGGATATTATTGTTATAATACCTTTATCTTCAAAGGTTAACTCCCCAAACCCAATTAAGAATGAATAAACCTTTTCTTCTACTCACATCTCTTTGCTTGTTCTTTAACTCACTTTCGTTTTTAACCAAAGCCGAGCAGGTAGTAATCAGTGAAATCATGTATCATCCAAAAGACGGAGGCCATGAATTTGTTGAGATTGAGAATCTGACCTCGACGCCCTTTGACATTGCTCTTTGGAGATTAAGTGGTGGAGTCGATTTCGAATTTCCCGATTTTAGCACTGCCTCACCTAGAAATACTTTTTTAAAAGCTTTCGAAAAAATTGTTATTTGCGATACCGATCCTGGGACTTTTAGGGCCGCTTATGGATTGCCTTCAGCCGTCAGGGTGCTTGGACCTTGGAAAGGAAATTTAAACAACGGTGGTGAAAGAATTAATCTAAAAGATAAAAATGGAATTAATCGATGCACTGTAAGATATGATAATCAAGGTAATTGGCCGGTCGCTGCTGACGGTGGTGGGCACAGTTTAGTGCTTTTTGATAATAATCGAGCTATTGATGATTATCGTTTGTGGAAAGCGAGCTCAACCATTAATGGAACGCCAGGTTCTTCAGAGCCTGCAGCTGCTGAGGAACCTTTTGCGAATCCTGAGGTAGACCTCAGTGTAGGTATTCCATACATAGAGTACACGGATGCTTGGGACTTTAACGATCAAAACGTCAATCTTGGAACTTCTTGGAAGAACTCAAATTATAATTACTCTCACCCAGGTTGGACAAGAGCGAACGCTGCAAATAATAGAGGAGGATTATACGGATTTGAAACTTCTGCCCTTCCCGCGCCTGGATTAAGAACGGCTCTTCTTGATAGTTCAACGAATGCTAACCATATCAGTTACTACTTTCGTAAAGAATTCAATTTTTCGGGTTCGACATCCGGTGTAAGATTAACAGTTGATTTAATTAATGATGACGGTTGTGGTTTTTGGCTGAATGGACAATGGATAGGAGGTGTAGCTACTTCCAGTAATGCTGGTCATACAACGACTGCTGATAGGGTCGTCGGAAACGCGGAGGAAGAACTTGGAGTCATTTCTATCGCTAACCCGCCGCTTGTTAACGGTAAAAATGTTATTGCTGCTGCCGGTAGACAAACTAATAACTCTAGTTCCGATTTTATTTTTGGAG
>JACETS010000134.1 GCA_013911195.1 Verrucomicrobiales bacterium
AATAAATGTGGAAAATAAAAGAAAAAAAGGTCTCAAGAAGAGAATGAGAAGCCGACCTCGATATGATACCGAATAATTTTTTGATTTAATAATCCTATGTTATTACAAAAATTACTGAAATTTATAATGGTATTCTAACAAATTTTTATCCATTATATAGATAATAGAATTTTTACCCTGAATTAATGATAGACGGAATACTAGAATCATATGCGGCGATGGAGCCAGCAATGAAGATCTTTGTGACTTTAGGTTCGGTCTCAAGCTGTGTTCTATTCATCCAAATGCTCTTTCTCCTTTTGTTTGGTGGAGATCTTGATTTTGAATTGGGTGAAGTTGGTGAGGGCGGTGGTACAGGAATATTCTCAGTTCGTAGTGTAGGGTCATTTTTTGTGGGTTTTGGATGGACTGGAGCCATGCTGCTTGAGAGGGGGCATAACTTGGGAGTGGCAACTCTCGGAGCAACTGTCATGGGCAGTATAATTCTGACGTGCTTTGTAGCCATGATGAGGTGGATGCAAAATTTTAAATCAGATGGAACCATTAATTATAAAAATGCGGTCGGTAATATTGGAACGGTTTACGTGCCTGTTCCTCCAAAGAGAAAAGGAATAGGCCAGATTGAGGTTCAACTTCAAGGTCGTCTAGCTGTCGTTGGAGCAGTGACCGATGATGAAGAAAAAATTGGAAACAGGACTGCAGTTAGAGTTAAGGAATTAGTCGATTTAAGAACACTTTTAGTTGAAAGATTGGAAATCGAATCCGATGAAAAAGAAAATTTGAGTCCCACTGAAACTTAAAATAAAAAATAAAAAAATATGAATATACCTTTATCATTATTAGCTCAGGATTCTTCTGGAGGAGGGAGTCAGTTTATGTTGATTCTTACGGTCAGCTTAGTAGTCGTTGGTCTAGGAATGCTGATCTTCTTCTTTTCGAGATACCAAAAGTGTCCATCTGACAGAATTCTTGTCATTTACGGTAAAACCGGCTCTGGGATGTCCTCGAAGTGTTTGCATGGTGGTGCAGCGTTTGTGTGGCCTGTATTTCAGGCCTTTGAATACCTAGATTTGACTCCAATTCCAATTGATATCCCACTTGAGGGAGCGCTTTCCAAGCAGAACATTAGGGTTAATACTCCATCAACTTTTACGGTAGGTATTTCCACTGATCCAGGGGTGATGGCCAATGCGGCGGAACGTTTGTTGGGTCTTCAATTGACTCAGGTCAGAGACTTGGCAAGAGACATTATTTTCGGTCAGATGCGTGTTGTCATTGCGACGATGGATATTGAAGCCATTAATGCGGATAGGGATCAGCTTATTGAGCGAATTTCAGATGGGGTAGAAGGGGAGCTTCGAAAGGTCGGTCTTCGATTGATCAACGTGAACATTCAGGACATTACTGACGAATCTGGTTACCTAAATGCGCTCGGTCAAGAGGCTTCATCCAGAGCTATTAACGATGCTAACGTTGCAGAGGCAAATAACAAAAGAAAAGGTGAAATTGGAGTTGCTGAAGCTCAAAGAGATCAGAGGGTCGCAGTTTCTGCCTCTCAAGCTTCTGCAGTTGAGGGGGAAAACTTGGCGAAAGTGAAAGTCGCTGAGTCAGATGCCCAGAGACGTGAAAGAGAGGCTGAGGCTGAGAGATTGGCATCGGCTGCAGAGAAAGTGAAACAAGCGCAAGCCCTTGAGGAAGCGTATGCATCTGAGAAAACGGCTGAGGACGCTAGATCAGAAAGAGAGAAATCAACACAATATGCTAACGTTGTGGTTCCAGCAGAAATCGAAAAAGCCAAGATCGAAACTCTTGCTGAAGCGGACGCTGAAAAAATTCGTCGTCTCAAGAAAGGTGAAGCGGATGGTATACAATCACTCATGGAAGCGGAGGCGAAAGGTACTCTAGCTGCCCTTCAGGCGAAGGCGCAAGGTTTTGGCGAAATTGTTCAGTCATCTGGTGGTGCTGCCGATGATGCAACACTTCTTCTTGTAACTGAGCAACTACCACAATTGATCGAAGAGCAGGTGAAGGCCATTTCAAATCTTAAGATTGATAAGGTTACTGTTTGGGACTCGGGAAAGGGTGATGGAGGGAAGAATGACACGGCTAACTTCATGTCAGGCCTTGTTGGAGCCCTTCCTCCATTACACGATTTGACAAAGAACGTCGGTATTGAGTTGCCTGAATTTCTAGGTAAGTTGAGTAGTGATCCAGCTGGTGCAGCTAAGCTCATTGAGAAAGCGAAATCGGTGACACCACAGCAACCACAGAGTTCAACAGATAACGGGCAGCAGTCCTAATTTTATTTTAAGTTTTACTTAATTCAGAGGGTGGCTCATTTTTGGGCCACCCTTTTTTTATTTTAAATTAGCGTGCCACTAATTTTAAAAACGATTTTTTAGCTTCATCTGAGACTATAGAAAACACAGTGTCTCCGACGTCGATTACATCATTGGCACTCGCAACTTTGGCATGAATTCCCTTGATCAATGCAATGAATATGGAACCCGCGGGAAGTGCAATTTCTTCAATTTTCTTTCCAGCTACTTTGGATTTTTCACGAATTGTTGTTTCGATAATTTCACCTGCTGGAATTTTTTTAACAACGTGATACTTATCGGAAGTAATGAACCTCATTAGTTCTCTTCTCACTGTTTCTCTAGGAATAATCGCCTCTTTAATCCCGAGTTTATTTTTTGATTGGTTTACTGAGTTGGCATAATCAGTCCGATGAATGAGAGGAAGGCAGTTTTTAGTGCCTAAATTATGTGCCTGCAAGCAAGTCATGACATTATCCTCATCACTTTGAGTGGTGGAGATAAAGAAATCAGCTTCACCAATTTGTTCTTCACGCAATTCATTTAATGATGTTGCATCTGCATGAATGACAGTCGCAGTTCCTGCAAGTTCTTCTGCTAATTGTTCTGCGAGATCCTGATCCTTCTCAAATATTCGGATCTGACATCCCCAAGAGCTAATCATTTGAGCGAGCGAAACGCCATATTCGCCACCTCCAAGGATGACGATGTTGGTTGACTTCTCTTTTTCATTTTTACTCCTCAGTGTTGATGCTGTTTTGGAGAGTTTACTGGGATCACCGAATAGGGTGATCTGATCATTCGCCTGGATTATTTCTTCTGCAGTAGGAATAAACGATTTTTCAGCTCTTTGAATTGCAGCAACTCTGACTCTTTCGGGAAGATTTAATTCAATCAGAGATTTACCACAAGCAGTGCTGTGATCAGGTATTCTTACCTGCTGAATTTCAATTCTACCTCTGGCTATTTCTTGAATGGCAATGCCATCCGGATTTCTAATATGTTTTGAAATTTCAATTGCAGATAGTCTTTCTGAACTAAAGATATGGTCTAAAGAAAAATTACCTCGGTAATCAAAAATCCATTCCTCTCTTACTAGTTGAGGAGACACCCTACATATGGCTTTTTTTGTGCCTAGTCTTTTTGAGATTTCGCATGCCACAAGATTTGTTGCGTCATGGCTAGTCAGAGCAAATATTAGATCAGCTTCAGAAACTCCAGCCTCAAGCAATAATTCTACCGAGGTGCCACTACCATGAATGACTCGACCATCAATTTCATTGGAGCAAGAATCAGCTAATTTTTCGTTGCTTTCGATAACAACAATATCATGAGCCGCGCCGGACAAGCTTCTAGCAAGGTGCAAGCCAATCTGACCTGCTCCGATAATAATGATATTCATAATAAAATATTGATTTGATTACCTATCTGATTAAGTGGCTGGAAAAGTATTAAAGGAATGGGCTAGTGCTTCTTTTACTTCGGACATCGGTAGTCCTACGACATTGGTGAAAGATCCAGAGTATTTTTCGATGATGAGCTCCCCATGATCTTGTGCGGCGTAAGCGCCTGCTTTATCAAGAGGGTTAATTACTTTGACGTATTGGCTAATTTCCTTACCTGAGAGGGGTTTAAAAGTGACTTCTGTATTAACATAGAAGGTTTCATTTTTTTCTTTTTGGATAATACAAACTCCTGTGGTGACAATATGGGTTCTTCCTGACAATCTCGCAAGCATCTTAACAGCTTCTTCCATATCTGAGGGTTTTCCGAAGATTTCATTATCTAGAGAAACCACTGTATCTGCCCCTATAACGATTTTTTCCTGATTATTTTGTGCAATTGGAGATGCTTTGATTTGTGCGTTTTGAACTGTCAAATCCCATGGAATCATGAATTTGTCACTAATTTCTTCTGCATCTGAAACTATAATTTCAAACTTAAAGCCAGCTTCTAACATGAGCCGTTTTCTTCGGGGTGAGGAAGAGGCCAGAATGATGGTATCCATATTCAATAATGGCATGAAAAAAGATAAAATTAAAACATATCAACATATCATAATTTGTTGATATATTGTTTTTATACAGTATTTTCAGTATATTTTGTAAATATGGGAGATGATATCCATGCTGAATTAAAGAAACTCCTCAACGAACGCATCGTTGTTCTTGATGGGGCTATGGGAACGACTATTAGAGAGTATGGATTAGATGAAAGTGCTGCTAGAGGTGAGAGGTTTGAAGCAATTAAAAAAGATATACTCAACAATGGCGATATTCTCTCAATCACCCAAAGTGATGTTATTGGTGATATTCATCGTAAATTTTTTGAGGCAGGTTCAGACATTGCTTCAACTAATACATTTTCAGCAACCACTTTGGCCCAAAGCGAGTTCTTTGTGGATGATCCCAGAGAAACGGGCAAAGGGGTAAAGGATCAGGAATTCTTCCAGAAAATTATAGAGGATAATTTTCTTAGAGATTTGACATGGGAAATAAATTATAAATCTGCGCAGCTTTGTAGAAAGTGGGCTGATCGGGTTAGTAATGACTGCGGCAAAAAAAAGTATGTAGCTGGATCTATAGGCCCTTTAACAGTTTCACTTTCTCAGTCACCTGACGCTGAAGATGCTGCTTTTAGAATGGTTAATTTTAATCAGGTCGTCGAAGCTTATATTCATCAAATAGAAGCTCTTATTGAGGGTGGTTCTGATCTTTTATTAGTCGAGACTATCTTTGATGGTTTGAATGCTAAGGCTGCGTCAGTTGCTATTAAAGAGGTTAGAGAAAAATTAAAAATTAATATTCCTATAATATATTCGGCTGCCGTTGGTATGGGTGGAGAGACTATGATATCGGCAATGAAAATTGAGTCCTTTATCAATTCTTTCGAACACATGAACCCTTTAGCGTTAGGACTAAACTGTTCACTGGGTCCCGATCCGATGCGGGCTTTCCTTTCAGAGTTATCAAAAAAAACTGATGCTTATGTTTCAGTTTACCCGAATGCCGGTTTGCCAAACCCTTTAGCTCCAAGCGGTTTTGATCTACTACCCAATGATATGGCAAAGTTTGCAGGCGAATTCGCTGCTGAAGGATTGATTAATTTTGTAGGTGGCTGCTGCGGTAATACACCTGATCATATCTCGGCAATTGCTGAAGAGGTTAAGAAGCATGAACCTAGACAATTGCCAAAGATTGATCCCTGTATGCGGCTTAGTGGATCTGAGGCTTACAATCATACCAAGGAAAAAAACTTTCTTATGGTTGGTGAGCGCACGAATGTTGCTGGGTCTCCAAGGTTTTCAAAGCTGATAAAGTCTAATAATTTAGATGACGCGACGCGAATAGCCAGACAACAGGTAGAGAATGGAGCCAATGTGATTGATGTTTGCATGGATGAGGGGCTAATTGATGGGGTTGAGATGATGGGGAAGTTTTTAAGACTACTCGCATCTGAGCCGGAAATTTCAAAGGTCCCCATAATGATAGATTCATCAAAATGGGAAGTCATAGAGGAAGGGCTCAAAAGTATTCAGGGAAAAGCGATAGTAAATTCAATTTCCTTAAAAGAAGGTGAAGCAGTTTTTAAAAAACATGCAGAAACCATTATGAAGTATGGTGCTGCAGTCGTGGTGATGGCTTTCGACGAGAAGGGGCAAGCGGCAAGTTATGAGGATAAGATTCGTATTTGTGAAAGGGCTTACAAAATACTGGTTAATGAGGTTGGGTTTAATCCTCAGGATATAATCTTCGATCCTAATATACTTACAATTGCCACGGGGATGGAAGAGCATAACAATTATGCTGTTGATTTCATAAAGGCCACCAAATGGATAAAAGAGAATTTACCAGGAGCCAAGGTGAGTGGAGGTGTTTCTAATATCTCATTTAGTTTCAGAGGTAACAATGTTGTCAGAGAGGCGATGCATTCCTCATTTCTTTATCATGCTATAAGTGCTGGAATGGATATGGGAATTGTTAATGCGGGAATGCTTGAAGTTTATGAAAATATTCCTCAAGAACTTTTAATCAAAGTCGAGAATGTTATTTTTAATCAAAGTCCGGATGCGACTGAGCAATTGGTTGAGTATGCCGAAAAGTTCAAAGGAACCTCCAGCAAAAAGACCGAAAATAATCTGCAGTGGAGAGAAAACTCTGTTGAGGAAAGGCTTAAGTATTCTCTTCTGAAGGGTGTAACAGATTATATAGAAAAGGATACAGAGGAAGCAAGAGTTCAATATGGGAAACCCATACAAGTGATTGAAGGTCCTCTGATGGATGGAATGCAAATCGTTGGAGATCTTTTTGGTGAGGGTAAGATGTTCTTGCCGCAGGTTGTTAAATCGGCCCGTGTTATGAAAAAATCAGTTGCCTACCTTGAGCCTTTCATGGATCAGGAGAAGAAACACTCTGACTGTGCGGGTAAAATAGTGATGGCTACGGTAAAAGGCGATGTTCATGACATTGGAAAAAATATTGTTGGAGTGGTTCTAGCTTGTAATAACTATGAGGTTATTGATCTCGGGGTTATGGTTCAATGTGAGAAAATTCTCT
>JACETS010000135.1 GCA_013911195.1 Verrucomicrobiales bacterium
CCCCAAGGCGGTCTTGATTGGTATTCACGGCTTTAGTGGGGCAGCTTCAGATTTTAATAATTTAGGAACGTATCTTTCAAACCAAAATATAAGTTTATATGCATATGAATTGAGGGGACAAGGTAACGACCCTGATCAAAGCAGAGTAGGTGATATTGCTAGCGTTGAACATTGGTATAAAGATCTGAATTCATTTATAAAGAAGGTTCACAAAGAAACAGGAGATGCTCCGATATTTCTTTATGGCGAGAGTTTGGGTTCTCTTATAATAATGCATGGCAATTCTTACTTAGATGAATCTATTCAGGAAACCATTAAGGGGGTGATTTATGCATCTCCTTTAATTGCGTTGCCAGGAGAACTACCACCGGTGAAAAATTTTATTGTGAGATTGGCAATGTTTCTTTTTCCCAAGATGAAAATATCAATCAAAAGTTTGGCTTCTAATCAAAATGCTCAAGTCACATCTGAAACAGATCATTGGGAGCAGATGGCTAAGACTCCACATTTTGTACCCAAATATACTTTAAGAACATTAGGATCCATCGAGGATTTGGTATATTCTAGTAAAGAGGTTGCTCCAAGAATCACAAAACCCACTCTGATACTATATCCTGGAAAAGATGTTTTTACTCGACCTGACCAGGTTGACAAATTCTTTGGAAATTTGAAATCTAAAGATAAGACAAAACACTTATTTAAGGAGAGTCATCACCTGCTTGCTTTTGATAAAGAGAAGGAAAGACTCTTCGAAATTGTTGAACAGTGGATCAATAAGAGGCTTTGAATAATTTTCTCAGCAACAGTCCGATCCACTACAGCAGTCAGAACCCGAATCGGTAACTTTGTATTCTTGCCCTTTGGTTTCTTTTGGGTCTCTTATTCGAGTGATTGAGCAATCAAATAGTGAAGCCTTATCGAGAGGAATCTCTTCGATGGGGTCGACTAATTCAAAAGATCCGAGATAAGGACTACGGTTGTAAATATTATAAAACTTATCACAAACTGCATAACGCTTTCCTCTTTCCATAACGTTTCCATCGTCATCCGTGATCTGCTTAAATGGGCCTTTATAGATGACTGCCTGATTACGTTCTAGACACGGTATCTGATCTGGCTTGAAGGCTTCGATAGTCATGCTACGAAACTCGATTCCCTCAACGGTTTGCCATGGAGATGAATCCATTTTGAGGACTCTGACTCCGTAAAATCCAGCCTCCTCAAATTCTTCTAAAAATTGGTTTTCTAAAAATGCACCTGAAATACATCCGCTCCACAATTCATCATCTTTTTGCATTGATTCAGGGATAGGTTCATCTGAAACAATGTCAGAGATGACCGCTCTTCCTCCCTGTTTTAGGACTCGATATATTTCTTTAAAGAGCTCTTTTTTGGCAGAATTATCAACGAGATTGAGGACGCAGTTTGATACTACAACATCGACTGATTCAGTTGGGATCATGGGATTTTCTTCACGAATTTTTTTAGCTATTCCCTCAGCTTTCAAATAAGCATCTGCACCCTCGGTGGCTAAGTCTTTCATTTCATTATCAAGCCTTTCAATATCCAGACCAAGATCCTGAATTCTGCCTTTCCTAAATTCTACATTGGAGAACCCAACCCTTTCGGCAACAATAGGTTCATTTCTTCGAGCCACTTCGAGCATATCATCCGTCATATCAACACCAATAACCCTACCGTTTTTTCCGACGACCTGACTGGCTATAAAACAAATTTTTCCAGTGCCACTTCCTAAGTCGAGTACCGTTTCTCCCTCCTTAAGATATTGGCTTGGATCGCCACACCCGTAATCCTTTTCAATGACTTCATTTGGAATGATTGCAAGATATTGGGCATCATATTCGACTGGACAACAAAGGGCTGCTTCCTGTGTGTCTGCTCCTGCTGCGTATCGTTCTTTTACTGCATTTTCCTTACTCATAAGCTATAAAATGCTTTTTAGGTCCACTTGATGTATTTGTCAAAGCCCAGATTGTGATAAAAAAATAATATTCCTCTGGATGTATGAATAGATATGCTTCATTTGTTCTCATGGAAAAGCCGTTTTTAGCCGATAAATTTCAAATTGCTTGGTCTGAACTTAAGCCAGAAAACATTGTTTCTGATATCACTGAAGCGATCGAAATTGCCCAGAATCAAGTTGATTTGATTTCACAGCCCAGTTCAGCTGGAGATGAATTAACCTTCGAAAACACTTTAATCTCTCTAGAGAGCGCTTATGAGGCATTAAGTCGTCCCTGGGGTCTTGTTAGCCACTTGGATTCGGTTTCCAATTCTGATCAGTTGAGAGAAGCATATAATGCGATGTTGCCGAAAGTCTCAGAATTTTATTCTAAAGTGCCTCTTAACTCTGAACTTTGGAACCGGATCAAAGCTTATAGTGAAACAGAAGAAGCTAAATCATTATCAGGAAGTAGATTAAGATTTCTTGAGGAGACATTATCTGATTTTCAAAATAGTGGAGCTGATCTTCCGAGTGAGGACAAGAGTAGCCTTATGCAGATTGAATCTGAGCTCGCGCAGAAAACGCAAAAATATTCTGAAAATGTTCTCGATTCTACCAATCAATGGGAACTGATTGTAGATAACGAGGAAGATCTTGCGGGATTACCTGAAAATTCAAAAGCAGCTGCATTTGAAAATGCAAAGTCAAAAGATATAGGTTCAGAGGAAGATCCTAAATGGAGATTTACGTTACAGGCTCCTTCATTTTTTCCTGTTCTTGAACATGTAGATTCAGATTCCATTCGTAAAAAAGTTTGGGAGGGAACCTGTTCAATCGGAGCGTCAGGTGATTATGATAATTCAAATTTGGTTTGGGAGATTTTGGAACTGCGACAAAAAAAAGCTGAGCTCTTAGGAAAGAAAAATTTTGCCGATCAAGTTTTGCAGCGAAGAATGGCTAAGAGTGGAGCCACAGCACTGGAGTTTGTTGAAGATTTACATCTAAGAACAAAGCCTTTCTTTGATGTGGAAACTCAAGATCTTGAAAAGTACAAGGCTCAGGTTGATGGGGGAGAATCTAGCGCAATGGAGCCATGGGAAATTGCTTATTGGTCTGAAAAGAGAAGAAAGGCAGAATATGATTTCGATGACGAAGAGCTGAGACCTTATTTTTCTATGGAAAAGGTCATCGATGGAATGTTTTCAATCGCGACAAAAATTTTTGGTATCCGAATTAATCAACCAGAAAACCAGCCTGAAGTTTGGCATGAGGAAGTAAAGTTTTACGAAATTCATGATGAAGATTCAGGGGCCCATTTGGGATCTTTTTACACGGATTGGTTTCCTCGTGAATCTAAGCGGAGTGGAGCCTGGATGAATTATTTAAGAACAGGCGAACCTCAAGCTGACGGCACCCGTTCACCACACTTAGGTCTTATGTGCGGAAATATGACGCCTCCTGTTGCTGGTGGTCCCGCTCTTTTAAAACATGACGAAGTTGAGACGGTATTTCATGAATTTGGTCATTTATTACATCATCTTCTAGGAGAAGTTGAAGTCAAATCCCTTAACGGTGTCAACGTTGCTTGGGATTTTGTAGAGCTGCCTTCTCAAATTATGGAGAACTTTTGCTGGGACCGTCAAAGTCTCGACCTCTTTGCTTTACATCATGAAACCGGTGATCCCATTCCAGATGATCTATATCAAAAAATGATGGCTGCTAGAAATTATCGTTCGGCAACTGCCATGATGAGACAATTGAGTCTAGGAAAGTTAGATTTAGAATTACATATCAACGAAGCACAAACCGCCTCAGAAAATAAAAATCTGGATGATCTGACCGAGAGTCTTCTTAGTGAATATTCTATTCCGACCATGACCAGACCGTCTACAATGGCCCGACGTTTTGGCCATTTATTTGCAAGCCCTACCGGTTATGCGGCAGCATATTATTCATACAAGTGGGCAGAAGTTCTCGATGCTGATGCGTTTACAAGATTCAGTAAAGAGGGAATTATGAATCCTGATACTGGCAGAGATTTTCGCGAAAAGATTTTGAGCAAAGGTAATTCGGATGACCCTAAGACACTCTTCTATAATTTTATGGGACGTGAACCTGATCCCGAGGCATTGCTGATTAGGAGCGGTCTTGTTGGCTAGACGTTGATTCCATCAAGGATACGCTCGCAAACCTTGTCTAAGCCTGGTTCAACATTCACCGTTATTCCTTTTTCATCACTTTGTAATTTTTCCAAGTCTTGGAACTGGGAGTCGATCATTTGAGCTTTCATGAAATGGCCCTCTCTTTTTTTCATTCTCTCTCTTATGAGTTCTTTATCTCCCTCTAAGTGAATATAGCTGATTTCTTGTCCAAAAGCCTCAAAATCTATTAATTTTCTATATTTCCTTTTTAATGCTGAACATCCGAAAAAAAGGGGCCACGGGCCTTCATGAGCCTTGATAGCTTGCCCTATGGCGATCAGCCATTTTTTTCTATCCTGATCATTCAATGGGACGCCCGCACTCATTTTTTCCACGTTTTTAGGTGGATGAAAGCTATCCGCGTCAATAAATGCGCCTTCGGTATTACTTGCCAAAAGGTCGCCAACGCTGCTCTTTCCGCAGCCGCATACTCCCATTATTATGTAAGTTTTGTTTTTCAATGCGAAATAAAATAAACGTGGCGTTTGCCAACGACCGCAAGTTGAGTTCTTTTTATTTTTGTTTTATCCCATGACCTCTAAAGAGATTCGCCAGTCATTCCTAGATTTTTTCCAAGAAAAGGAGCATACCATAGTGCCCTCCTCCTCGTTATTGCCTGAATCACCTGGACTTTTATTCACTAATGCGGGCATGAATCAGTTCGTTCCTTTTTTTCTAGGAACACAAAAATCTCCTTATGAACCACCTAGGGCTGCTGACACACAAAAATGTATTAGGGCAGGCGGTAAGCATAATGATTTAGAGGATGTTGGTTTTGATACCTACCACCAAACTCTTTTTGAAATGCTTGGTAATTGGTCCTTTGGTAATTATTTTAAGAAGGAGGCAATTGAGTGGGCATGGGAGCTGCTAGTTGATCGTTGGGGGTTTCCACCTTCTCGTCTTTACGCCACAGTCTATAAACCTGCAGACGGCGACCCTGCGGAATTTGATCAGGAGGCCTATGACCATTGGAAAAGAGTTTTCGAAGAAGCTGGACTAGATCCTTCGGTTCATATCGTTAATGGAAATAAGAAAGATAATTTCTGGATGATGGGTGATACAGGTCCTTGTGGGCCATGTTCTGAGCTTCATGTCGATCTAACACCGGAGGGCAATACGGCGGGCAAACTTGTAAATGCGGACGATGCTCGATGCATCGAGTTATGGAACTTAGTTTTTATTCAATATAATGCTGAATCGGATGGAAGTTTTAGACCTTTGCCAGAATGTCATGTTGATACAGGAATGGGTTTTGAAAGAGCTTGTTCTATGATTCAAGGGACTTCAGGTTTCACGGATTTTTCGAATCCCATTTCTAATTATGAGACCGATGTTTTCCGACCTATATTCGATGTCTTAGAGAAAGCATGTGGCAAAAGATATGGTTGTACTCTACCTAAAGCTCGAGAAGGATTAACTGATCAAGAGTTAACGGATATTTCTTTTAGAGTTATAGCAGATCATGTCCGAACATTGGCTTTTGCAATTGCTGATGGAATTAGACCCGGCAACGCAGGTCGCAATTATGTTCTTAGACGAGTTTTAAGAAGAGCAGTCAAGTTTGCTCGTTCATTAGGGCTAGGAGTGGAAAGCCCTTTCCTTGGTCAATTGGTTCCCACACTGGTTGATGAATTTGGTTCTGTTTTTCCAGAGTTACAGTCTAAGAAAGAAAATATTATAGAGATTCTTGATGCTGAGGAATTATTATTTGGGCAAACTATTGACCGAGGCATAAAACTATTTGAATCTGAGAGAGAGAATACACAAGGTAAGATTTTTTCTGGATCAACTGCCTTTGATTTAGAGTCAACCTATGGCTTTCCAATTGATCTCACTGAACTGATGGCATCAGAGTTTGGTCTCTCGGTCGACAAAGAGGAATATGAAAAATGTCTGTCAGAGCATCAGAAAATAAGTAAGGGCAATGCCAAGACTGAAATCATATCAGCCATGGATTTCAAAACTGATGTTGAGACCGATTTCACAGGATATGATGAATTAGAGACCGATACCCAGGTGCTTGATTTGATTGAGCGTGAAGGTAAGCACTATGTGATTGTGGACAAGTGCCCTTTGTATGCAGAAAAAGGCGGGCAAGTCAGTGACAAGGGGCTTCTTAGGATTGATGATCAATCCATTAGTGTTAATGGGGTGATGCAAGTTGGTGCTGCATTTTGTCTGGAGATAGATAAGCCAATAGACTCATGGAACGGTCAGCCAATAAAGGCGCGCGCTTGTGTTGATTCTGATCACAGGAAAAAAATTGAAGCCCATCATACTGCAACTCATTTGATGCATTGGGCTTTGCATCAGAGCGTTGGTTCCGATGTGGCTCAACAAGGTTCACTTGTCGATTGCGATCGACTTAGGTTTGATTTTAATAGCGAAGCCCTAAGCAAAGAACAAATACTGGTCCTTGAAGGTATTGTTAATGAGAAGATTAACGAAAATGATTCCGTGTCTTGGAGTGAAGTTCAGTACGAAAGTATTAAAGATCGTTCTGACATTATGCAGTTCTTTGGGGATAAATATGGTGACGTCGTGAGGATTGTTCAAATAGGCGGTAATGATAATGCTTTGGATGGTTATTCGATGGAATTATGTGGTGGGACCCATTTAAAAAACAC
>JACETS010000136.1 GCA_013911195.1 Verrucomicrobiales bacterium
GAATATAGTGGGTTGATCTAACATTAGTAACCCAATCTCGCATCGCTTCATTTACAGCTTCCTTGAGGGTTCTCTGCCCAGCTGTCACTCCTCGAACCTCAGCACCCAAAAATTTCATCCTTGCAACGTTCAAGGCTTGCCTTTCCATATCAACTTCGCCCATGTAAATGACACATTCAAAACCAAATCGGGCACAAACGGTTGCCGTGGCAACACCATGCTGACCTGCTCCAGTTTCAGCAATGATACGGTTTTTCCCAAGGCGTTTTGCTAACAATATCTGACCCATTGCATTATTAATCTTATGGGCTCCAGTATGAAGAAGATCCTCTCTCTTTAGATAAATCTTTGCGCCTCCCAAAAGATCTGTCCATCTCTCTGCATATGTCAGAGGAGTTGGTCTTCCAACATATTCTCTTAACATATTATCAAGCTCTGTTTGGAATTGAGGATCTGACTTGGCTAATTCGTACTCTTTGGTCAGTTCCTCTAGTGCAGACATTAAAGTTTCGGGGACAAACATGCCTCCATAAGTGCCGAAATGGCCTTTTT
The DNA here is from genome assembly GCA_013911195.1 of Verrucomicrobiales bacterium. Classification (GTDB taxonomy): domain Bacteria; phylum Verrucomicrobiota; class Verrucomicrobiia; order Verrucomicrobiales; family DEV007; genus EC70. The sequence continues at coordinate 553 of JACETS010000136.1, forward strand.
CGTCAGGAAGTTCTTCTATGAGGGGACTAGGCATTGTGATTAATTATAATAATACGCCCACTGATCAATTGTATCAAATATCTATGAAATTAATCGATATAAGGATTTTTGCTTATGCTCGTGACTAAATTCAGTTCAGAAGCTATGATTGATCCATGAATTTCAAGCTTTTTGCAGTTTTTTTAGTTCTTTCATTGGTCAATTACACGTTTGGAAAGGAATGGACGCAGTTCAGAGGGCCTGGCACTTCTGGACACTCATCAGACAAGGCTATTCCGAGTACCATCACAAAAAATGAAATTAAATGGACTTTTGATCTTCCCGGCACAGGACATTCCTCACCAGTAATATGGGACCAAACGGTTTTTTTGACCCTTTCCTCAAAAGATTCACCTGGCACCCGCTATGTGATGGCGCTTTCATTAGTCGACGGAAGTATAAAGTGGCAAAACAAACAAGAGCATCAAGTTTATAGGCAACATCGATTTAACGACTTTTCATCATCCACTCCATGCTGTGATGAAAAGCGAGTATATGTCACATGGACATCTCCAAAAGGGGTTGAAGCAATTGCACTCAATCATAAAGGAAAAGAACTCTGGAAAATAAAGTTAGGTAATTTTTATGCTAAACACGGAAGCTCAGCCTCTCCCGTTTTAGCTGGCAACACTTTAGTAGTCGGGAGTCATGGTGAAGAGGGTAAAAGTTACATTGTAGGACTAAATCCTGAAAATGGTGTTGAGAGATGGCGTATTAATCGTGAATCGAATGATAAAGGAGCCTATAGCACTCCGGTCTTTAGAACAGCAGATGATGGAACCCAAGAATTGATTTTTAGCAGTACTGCTCATGGCATAACTGCTATCGACCCTAGTAGTGGAAAGATTCGCTGGGAACATGATGCTGGCTTCTCTCAACGTTGTGTCGGAGGGCCCATTATATCTGGTGACACTATATTTGTATCAGCGGGTTCTGGTTCTGGCGGCAAAGAGTCAGCTGTTGTACGCGTGAAATCAAAAAAACCAACTGTAGCATGGGAAGCAGGTCTTAAAGGATTGCCTTATGTACCTACAGGAATTTCACATAAAGGAATGATTTTTCTTCTCAACGACGGTGGAGTCATGACATGCAGAAGCGCGAATGATGGTAAGATTCATTGGCAAGAACGAGTAGTAGGTGCTCCTTACAGCTCTCCGATCATTATTAATGACAAGATCTATTGTTGTAGCAAAGAAGGTGAACTTACTGTGATTAAAGCTTCGGATAAATTAGAACCTGTAAGCTCATACAAATTTGATGACGGAATCTATGCCTCTCCTGCAGTAGAAAAAGGGAACTTGCTCATCCGCACTTTTTCCAAACTCTATTGTATATCAAAATAGTTAACGACTAATCCAAATAGATTTCCACTCTTCTATTGTAACTTCTGCCGATGGGATTATCTGTTCCGGAAGCTAATCGATTGGGTAACCACTCCTGAGATTCCCCTTTTCCATGGACATCGATTTTAGATGTCTCGATGCCTTTTGAAATGAGAAAGTTTTTAACACTAAAAGCTCTCTCTATAGAAAGATTCATATTAAAATCCTGAGACCCTATCTCGTCTGCGTGGCCATAAATTTTAAGTGAACTTTTTTGAATTATATTCAAAACGTCGGCAAGAATTTGCAATTGATTTTTAGATCTTTGGGAAAGCTCAGAACTTTTAAAATCAAAGTAAACTACTAAACAGTCTCCAGTATTGAGGTCAGTCCTTACCGGAACAAAAGGAAACTTTGTGTCCTCTAACGAAAAATATGAACTGAATGCCTCCTCAAGGTAAATTTTGTTAATATTCCACAAAGAGTTTTGACCCTGATACTCCGAACTTAATTGAATTGTGAAATTGAAAGTTTTCTGGTTGTTAGTGGAATTAAGATGGATTCGTAATATTGATGAATTCTCAAGTGATTCAAGAATCTCAATTGGGTTCTCTTGAGAAACGATAAATTTGCCGCCCTCAATCATAATGCAAAGACCGGCGATCTTTTCCACCAGACCTTGGTCAGGCATACAATATGAAACAGCAGTTTCGTAATTAAGATCACGAAGAGCAGAAACAAAATAATCGGCAACAAAAAGTGCATCATCATGATGATTAACTTTCACATTAAAAATATTTTCTCGATTACTAAAATTAGCTCTGCTGCTTAAATTCTTTGAAAGATTGACTTCACTAATTTGAGCGTCTCCAGATGATGACTTTTTTATTCCTACATGAATTTTTTCAGATCCATCTCCGGCAGAATCTTTATCGGCAATTGAAACAGAAAATCTCTCTGTCTCATTATCTTTGGCTAATGGATAGATTTGTTTAATCTCGATATTTTCAATACCTCCCTCTTTAAGAACATTTTTTAAATTTTCCACAATACCCTCTGATAGAAATTCAGATGTATTGTTGAAATCATTTGAAACTTTGGAAGGCTGTTTTTCTGACTTAACTCGAGCTACAGAGTAGGTTATTAGACCAAGAAAGGAAAAAAAAACCACAAGGCCAAACGACCTGAAAACGTCTGATTTGTTCGATGAATTTCTTGATATCATATGATATCAAATTAGCAAGATTTGGACCTTTTTTTTAAAAGTATAAATTTTTTTCGAAAAAATTACTTTCTTTCGAAGACATCTTTTAACTTTTGAATACTCTCAATATATTCCTGTAGCGCTTTGTGAGGCTCGAGATTTTGTGATTTCTGTAAAGATGTTAAGGCCTTTTCATAATCACCTCTCGAAGCATATATTTCACCTAGAATGCGTTCAGATTTTGCTGTAAATTCCTGAACCTGAGCGGCTTGCTCTAAAAGCATTATTGATTTTTCAGAACTTTTCTGTTGCAAATAATAGTCAGCTAAAATCAATATCGCCTCACCATCAAGAGGATCATTTTTAAGAAGTTCTTCTAATCTTTTTACGGCAATAACCTGATTTCCAATATTCATTTCGATCAGAATATCAGCTCGATCAAATCGTTGATTCAGTTGCTTATCTTCACTGATTTTCTTATTAAATTCTTCTACCGTCTTAATGTCCATAATTAAACCTTTTGCAGCATCCCATAAATTAAAACGCATAAGATAATCAATGGGTTTCGTAAGTTTAGACACCTCGATTAAGTTGGGTTTCTCAATAGCTTTCTCGTAACAACTTAAAGCTCGTTCCTGGAGTGATTCATTAAGATATAGATGACCGAGAGAGATTAGTGATTCAGGGTTTAAGCCCTTGAGTCTTCTGGCTACTTCCAAATCAGCAATTGCCTGAACATATTTACCTTGCTGTATTCTTATATTTGCGAGATTAACCCAAATCCCAACTCGATTAGGCTCGGTCAAAAGAATGGATTCATAGATGGAAATGGCCTCTTCAAAGCTACCCAGATCCATGAGTGCGGTGGCTTCACCGATCTGCCACTGCAATTCATTGGGCATGGTTAATTTTGCCATTCTATATGCCTGCAAGGCATCGTTAGATCTGCCTGATTGATTTAAACAATAACCTAATAACCCCATTGTTAGACCATCACTAGAGCCCAGCTCAATAGCTTTTCTTAGTGAAGGTTCTGCCTTTTCGAAGTTATTTTCCTGAACATATGCAATAGCCAAGTTTCGATGCGCATCTCGAAAATTAGGTTGGAATTCTATAGCCTTAAGAAAATTACTGATCGCAGTCTGTATTTTTCCATTCTCAAATTGTAAGCTTGCGAGATTAAATAAAAGGGCAGGGCTTTTTTCAGTAAGAGGACTTTGTGAGATTAGAGCTATTGCTCCTACCCTATCTTTATTCCCCATTTTTTCAGCAACGGACACAAGAAGCTTTTTCTCCTCAGCATCTAAGTTTGGTTCAATCCTAGAATCAATACCATAGGAAGCCGTATAGGCCTTGATAAACGATTCTGATTTCCACATCGGATCGATTGGAAGCGGAGATGCTTTTATTAGCTCCATTCCAATAATCAAAAAAATGATGATTTTAGGTAATTTCATTTTGGTGGCTGTAGGGTCATTGACCAGCGGTAAATAGCCTCAACTGGTTTGCCATCTTTTTTAGGAATTGAAAATCTTGCCCGTGAGGCAAATGAAGTTGCCATTTTTGTTAATTCAGGGTGAGTGCTAGAAAGGACATTACGAACCTTAACCCGACCATTTGTTGAAATGGTCACTTCCAATACAACATTTCCGCTACGAATGCCCCTCCTCAAAAGAGCCGACGGATACCTTGTAGATGGCCTATTTAAAAGCCTTGGCCTCGAATCCAAATCTCCAATTGATACGGGTCCCCGAATCACTGGCTTAGGCAAAATCTTTGGTGATGGAATTGCATCAACTGGCGTTTTAACCGCCAAAACATCAGGCTGATCAATGGGTATCGACTCCAATTCAAATTCAACATTTTTCATGGTGAGATCTATCTGCGGATCTAAAGTCGCAACCAAAGGTTGAGAAATATTTTCTATTTCTATTTCGAGTCTCGGGAGAGATGGTGGTGGTGGCGGCGGCGGCGGAGTTGATTGAATTTCTAAAGGTGGCGGTGGTGGCAATGCTAACTCATCAACCGTCTCCATTGTGCGGATGGTTCTTTCTGGCAATCTTTTGGCGTCAAGCAACCTCATCAAGATCATAAAAGTAAGGAGTAGGAATACCAAAAACACCGCACCTGCAAGCCTACCAACTAGACTTAGGAGAAGTTTTTTAATTCTATTGTTACTTGTCTCTTGCATACTGATTCTCTACTAATTCTAGGAACCTCCATCCAAGGTTGAAACAAATACTCTGGCTGCTCCAGCTAGTTTAGCCTCATCAAGCACTTCTACAGTTTTTTGCGTTTCAGCTCGTCTGTCCGCCTGTATAACGACTGGTAAATCTTCGCCCTTGAGTAATCTCCCTACCACTGATCGAACACCTCCAACGCCTATTTCTCGACCGCTATGATAAACGCCCCCTTCGGCAGTTATGCCTATTAGAATACTATTTTGATCTAATTCACGTTGCGATGCCGCCCTTGGCTTTTCAATTTCAACACCAGTCTCATCAATAAAAACAGTGGTAACAATAAAAAAGATTAGAAGGATAAAAACCACGTCTATGAGAGGAGAAATATTAATTTCTCCTGAAGTCTCATTTTGATGGTCTTGAAACCTTTTAAATCCTTTGGCCATTATTAAAAATTTTCTCCCAATCTACTCTCTATTAATCGGAAACCGTGTCTCAACCTCCTGTAATTCCCCCAAAGATAAAAAAGAATGATATAGGCTGGAACAGATATAATAAGACCTGTCTGAGTTGTGATTAGTGCCTCAGAAACCCCTTGGGCAATGACGGTTGAAGGTCCAGAAGTTGAGGAAGTACCCATCCCATCAAATGTGGTATACATCCCTGATACTGTCCCTAAAAGACCTACTAAAGGGGCTGTAGAAATTAAAACAAAGGTGAACGGGATTCTTCTTTTGAGAGAAGAAAACATTTGCGCCTCAATCTGATCCAATTGGCCACCTAATTTTTTTTCATCAATTTTTTTGGTGAGCTTATTAAATAGATCTTGAGAAGCAGAATTCTGTAATAGTAAAGCCTTCCATTGTTCACCTTTGATAATTGGAGCACTGGGCAAACGAAGCAGACTCCATATAGAAAGGACGGCAAAAGCAATTCCAAACGCAAGAGCCAATAAACACCAAAACACCCATCCTCCCTCTGTGCTTAGTGTCTGAAATTCTTCGTTTATTTGAGTGAATATCATCAAATATAGTAATTATTTATTGGTTTTAATTGCCTTCAAACCATTCACATAAGCAATACTTGCCATCTCCATAGAGGAGAGAATGCCATTTATTTTTCTTGAGAGCATAGCATGTAAGATGAGTGCGGGAATGGCAACAACGAGTCCAAATTCTGTGGTAACGAGGGCTTCTGAAATTCCAGATGAAAGCGACTTAGCGTCTCCAGTTCCGAAAATATTAATGAGCTTAAATGTATGAATCATACCCGTTACAGTTCCAAGCAACCCTAATAACGGCGCAGTAGCTGCAGCGATAGCAATCCAAGAGAGACCTCGCTCAAGTCTAGGTTTGGCTCTCAAATACTCCTCATAAAGGGCCTCCTCCACATCTTCAGATGAATTATTTTCCATCTCAATCGCACGATGTAGGGCTTGACTGGCTGGGTTGG
>JACETS010000137.1 GCA_013911195.1 Verrucomicrobiales bacterium
GTTTTTTGGTATTATTTAAAATTTGTAATTTCATATAATTTCTCATCGATCACAATTTGTAGATTTGTTCCGACTGAGAGCCATTTAGCATTTTCTGGGGCCTGATATAGAAGTTCAAAATATGAATCTGATCCGAATTTTATATTTATTAATTCTTTATAAGACTCATCAGATGCCAATGAATCTATCCAACCAGAGGCATTTTGGAAAAAGGTTTTTCCGGCAATTCTTCTAGTCGCTTGTTGTTTAAAATCATGGTTTGTGTTGCCGTATTGAGATTCATTGTAAGCATCTCTAAATGCTCCTGATTGGTTTGCTGACTTAAGTTCATTGCTTGCTCTTGATGCTGCGACGGCTGAGTCCCCACTTTCATTTTTGCTGAAGCCTAAAAAACTCTCAGCTTCGATTTTTCTTCTAATTAATCTGGCTTCCTGAATTGTTAGGTTATTACTTTTAGGTGTGACTTGTCGGTTTCCAATCGATTGACGTGCAATTGGAATGCCTCTTGATTCTTCATCCTCTAGTATAAGGTAGCTAGTATATGGCGTGACTATTCCCCACTTTCTGGCGAGCTTGACTACAGCATCCTTTAGTTCTTCACTTTTTCCGTGCAAACGTATTTCCTCTAGCAGGTAACCAACTTTACGGGTTGCCCATAACCGGGCTATGAATGCATTATCTCTATTTGGATTAATTTTTTCGATAAGGTTAAACTTAACTTGTTCACCTGCCATGTTTCCCTGCATGAAAGATTTAAATTTATTTTCATTCTTTTGATTAATTTTATAGCGCCCTAATATAATAAGTTGATCTCCTTTAAATAGGTCTGGTAAATCTTTTGGATATTTTTCTGAAAGGCGAACAGTTGACTCATTCTGAATAGAAATATTTGTCATCACTGGTTGAGCTACCTTAGAGTAAAAACGAGATATTTTTAATTCTATATTTTCTTCTGGTAGAACGTATTCTGTTGATGCTTTTGTTTTTTGAGATATTAAATCAAGAAGCTTTGTATTAACGTCGGTTCCAATGCCGAAAGAAAAAATCCTCGTATTTTTTTTGATTGAATGATGCGTTTTAGTGATTTGAGCAATAATTTTATCAGTTCTTGTTTCACCTATTGTAGGTCGACCATCAGTAATAAAGATTATTTGTCTGGGTCTTTTTGAGTCTTTTACGTTTTTAAATGTTGAAGTTTTAATGGCCTCAAGGAGAGCTTCTTCTATTGCCGTTCCACCTCCTGCTTCTATGTTTTGTATAAAGTCCTTGGCTAAATTAAGATTCTTTTTATTGGCAGATTTTAGGTTACCAAATAGTGATTCTGTTTCGGTTGAGTATCTTATGATTTCAAATTGATCACTCTTGTTAAGGCTTTTTAGGCAGAAGTTGATTGCTGCTTTTGCCTGATCGAGCTTTTTAACTCTCATGGATCCAGAGCTATCTAGAACAAATATGACATCCTTTGGAACCAAGGTATTTGATCTCCAGTTTCCTGGAGAAATTAACATGGCATAATATCCTGTGTCGTTTCCTTTTTCTTTGTGGGTGATAAAATCAAACCCAATTAATGATTCGTTATCCTGATGTGTCGAGAAGAGTATTTCAAAATTAGTTTCAGGTAATATGCCCTTTTCTTTATATGATAATACTGCGCTTTTTTTTCCTTCGCGTTGGATGTCAATTTTATGACTTGGTGAATAGATAGATTTAAGTTCATTTTCAGAATCAATTGAAACCTTTAATGCGACTTCATTGACTGGCTTAGTGAGAAATTTTTCCGCTCTCAAAGGAAACTTGTAGGCACTCATTCGCCCATCTTTTTTGAGCAATTCTTTATATTTAATTTTAATCTTTTTTTCTTTTCTGGGTTCAATAGGAAAAAGACGAATTTTAAAGATTGCCTTATCTGAATATTCCATCAGTGCTGGATCTTTAGATTCTCTGACTATCTTCTCATAAATTTCTTTGGCTTTTTTAGCGTTGAGTATTTCTCCTTTTGTCATTTTGCCATTGATCTCCATTTGAAAGGATTCTATTTCCGCATTTTCAGGAATTGGAAATATATAAGTTCCTTCTATTCTTCGGTTTGAAGGGTTATAAAAAGTCTGCTCAAGAGTGGTTTGAGCAACTTGATCTTTAATTTTTGTAGTAACCTTAACTGCCTTTAATTCCAATGGTAAAAACCTATGTATTGGCCTGGGAGGTACTGGGTAAGAAGGAAATGGGGGATGAGGAGGTCTTGGTGGATGTATATGGTGTTTTTCAACTATGCAAAATCCATGTGAATGAGCGTCTTTTTTGATAGTAAATAAAACCGATGTGATGCAAATTATGAAAAGTAATGCCTTTATAAAATGATTATTCGTCATGCTAATAATGGAACGTGTAAGTTTCCCATTTTATTAGAATTTTTGTTCGATTTTAGTTAATCGTGATATGATGGAGGTCTAATTTTTAGATCCTCTGGAAAAGTAACTTTCGGATTTTTCCATTCGTTATGTACAATTTTAACTGGTTTTCCACAATGCATCACGGCCGAAACTTCATCCGTAACTTCAATGCCTTCTTTAAGAATTTCTGAGTAGGCTTCGGTTATAATTTCCCGACTAAAGATTTGAGGGGTCTCCATTGCCCAGAGTTCTTCGCGTGAAATGCTTCCGGTAACGATTGAGTTATTATTACATTTTTTGATTGTATCTGTTACTGGTCTTCCGCTTGCAGCTGCGCCAAACTTTTCGGCTTGCTCGAGTACTCTAATTATTTGCTTGGGATTTATCCATGGCCTTGCACCATCGTGTATTGCAACAAAATCACAATTTTGGTTTATCTCATTTAATCCATTGGAAACAGAGTTCTTTCTAGTTGTACCGCCGGCTACAATTTTTATTTCTGTATTGGTTTTAATTTTGTCAACTAGATCTCTTAATTGTGGTGCTGTATTTTCATTGATAACAATTATTAAATTCTTAATGAAAGGGCACTTTATGAATGCTTGAATCGAATGTTCAATGACAGATCTCTCTCCAAGTTTGGCGAAGGTTTTATCAAACCCCATTCTAATGCTCGAACCTCCAGCAACTAAGATAGCTGAAACGTTTATGTCTGCTTCTTGTTTCACTCAAGTTAAGCGGTCCATAACTCCGGATGAGAGTGTTTTATTATCTACCCGTCCTTCAGTTTTGCTTTGGAGTAATTTCATAACTTCCCCCATGTCTTTTCTTGAGCTGGCTCCTACTTCTTGGATGGTATCTTCAATTAATGTTGAGATTTCATCTTCACTCAATGCAGTGGGTAGATATTCTTCTAAGATGTCTGCTTCCAGTTTTTCCTGTTCTGCGAGATCGTTTCTCCCGGCTTCTTCAAATTTTTCTATGGAATCTTGTCTCTGTTTAATAGCTGTACGCACTGCTCCAATTTCCTCGCTGGCTTGGAGCTGACCGTCAGCCCCATATTTTTCAATCGTATAGTTAGTGAGTGCGGTTTTGAGAGATCTAAGAACGGCAAGCTTTGTGGAGTCTTTCGCTCGCATGGCATCTTTTATGTCGGAAGTAATTTTTTCAGATAATGACATTAGTTAAGTTTCTTCTTTATTATTTGATGTCTATTAATAATTAATAATTAAGGTGATAGCAAATAAGTCTTTTTTTATAAGACATTCGTTGATTGTTTGTTTAATTGCATTTTGAATCAATGAGTAAAAGTGAATCTAACAGTCCCGCCACATTATTAGGAACTGTATTGTTTGGACTTTCCATCGTATTTCTCGGCTTAATTTTTGTTTATGTTCTTTTAGTTGCTTACTCTAGAGCCAAAGAGACAAGATCTTGGGATAAAGTGCCTGCCAAGATTCTGAAGGTGGAAATTTTTGAGTCCAGACCTACACCAAATAGTCCAGTTCAATTCACTCCTGTGGTGGAATATGAGTACCGCTATAAAAATACAAACTATCTAGGAACATCAATCAAAAGAGTGAACGGGCCAAGTTCTGATAGAGGTAGGGCAGAAAAAAAAATTAAACCATACTCGAAAAATGAAGAAGTTAATTGCTGGGTAAATCCAAATGATCCTAATCAGGTTTTACTAAAACATGGAACGTTAGCGCCTCTTTATACTATTTGGTTTCCTGGTCTTTTTGTAATAGCCGGACTTGGTATCATTGTTAACGCAGTAAAGCGTTTTACTGCTTCACGGAAGGCAGAATAAGCAAATCCTTTACATTTGTGGGTTTAGAAGTGTTATTCTATTACCAAATATGAAGGTTTGTTTTTTAAGATCAGCCTACGAGATTTTCTATTCCCACTTTTTTGTAATTTTATTAATTACATCTACAGCGTTTATATTGGGTTGTTCAGATCAAAAAGAACCTTCTGTATCAGGTGAAGAAAAAAATAACAATGTCATTAGAGGTATGATTGTCGCCCCTGGGCTCAATGATCGTAAGGTGATAGCTCCTCTTGAAGATGCTTGGAAAAGAATTGATCCAAAAGAAGATGGTTGGGATTCTGAAGTACTCAATGAGGTAGCCACCAAAAAATTGAAGGCATTATCAGAAATTATTTTGAAGAAAACTATAATTAAGGAAAAGGATCTAGAGGAAATAGAAAGTGATGAATACAAGGGAAGTAAATTGAGGCCTGAACTCCTAAATGAAATCTATAAAAATGAAGAGTTTATTGTTAAACGAGGTCTGCCTGACAATAGCTCCAGATTATCATTGAAAGAAACGATTAATGAATTGTTATCGCTCTTTGCTGAGGGGCCAGAAAAGATTGCTCTGAAGTTATACAAGATAGATCAATTGGATTCCGTAGGGAAAAAATCTGATAGTGTATTTAAAGGAAGAGTTTTAGTGAATATCTCTGGTAATCTAAATGGGAAATATTGCCAGATTAATTCTGAATGGGAGACTCTGTGGTCTCTTTCATATGATTCTCCAAAACTTAAAGGGATTGATGTTTTATTTTATGAAGAGGTGATTCGAAGGGCTTCGAATAGTCAAAAATTGTTTATCGATGTCACTCGTTCTGTTTTTCGAGACGATGCTGCCTACACAAACCAATTGTTAAAGTCTACCGATCATTGGAGATCTCGCATTGCCCGTGATTTTGGCCTGGATGTGGTTGCTAATCATGGCATTGCACTTGGAGATGTTAATGGAGATGGTCTTGATGACTTGTATGTTTGTCAGCAGGGGGGGCTGCCTAATCGACTCTTTCTTAGGCAAAAAGATGGATCTCTCAAAGATATTACAAAATTGAGTAATACTGGTTGGTTAGACTATTGCGCCAGCGCCCTGATTCTTGATTTTGACAATGATGGAGATAAAGACATTGCGATCTCACAAAACTTTAAAATATTATTCATGGATAACATTGGAGATCTAAAGTTTGAGCTTGCATTGGGTTTAGGAACTCATGCGCAAACATTTTCTATTAGTTCTGCTGATTACGATAATGATGGTGATCTTGATCTTTTTCTATGTGGATACAATCCTCCATCGGGTCCTGAAAGTGAATCTGGTATCATGGGTGAGCCAATGCCTTATCATGATGCAAAGAATGGAGGGAAGAACAAAATGCTGCGTAACGATGGGAACTGGAATTTTACTGAAGTGACTGAAGAGTCTGGTCTGAATCAAAATAATGACCGTTTCAGCTTTGCCTCAAGTTGGCATGATTATGATGGGGATGGGGACTTGGATCTTTATGTGGCTAATGATTATGGAAGAAATAATCTTTATCAAAATAATGAGGGTCGATTTGTGGATGTTGCCAAAGAGCTTGGTGTCGAAGATATGTCAGCTGGAATGTCGGTAAGTTGGGGTGATTATGATAGGGATGGAATTTCGGATTTATATGTCAGTAATATGTTCTCTTCTGCCGGAAATAGAATTACTTATCAGAGACAATTTAAATCAGAGGCTAATTCGGATTTGATCAATAATTTTCGTAGGCATGCTCGTGGTAATTCTTTATTTCAAGGTGTTTTGGATAAACCTTTTAAGGATGTCAGTGAAACAGCAAATGTTACCATGGGTCGCTGGGCTTGGGGGTCTCGATTTGCCGACATTGATAATGATGGATGGCTTGATATTTTAGTGGCCAATGGATTCATTACAGCGCCTGATACTGGAGACTTGTGAAGTGTTTACTGGCGACAGGTCGTGTCGCAATCGCCCCTTGGTGCCAATGTAAGCGACGAAAGTGTCTTGAAATATAAACAAGGATGGAGAGCCCTTAATCGCCTCTTGCATCAAGATAGATCTTTTAGCGGAAGAGAAAGAAATTGTGCATTTATTAATTGTGAAGGCAAGGGCTTTGCAGATAATTCTGCGATTTCCGGATTTGATTTTCCTGATGATGCTAGGGCAGTGGTTGCTACAGACTGGGACTTTGATGGAGATTTGGACGTTTGGGTGAGTTGTCGTAATGCCCCTAGAATAAGATTATTAGAAAACCGCTCGCTCAATAAATCTGATTGGTTAGGAATTAAATTAGAGGGTGACGGTTCACTGGTGAATAAAGATGCTATCGGAGCGAAAGTTCATGTGTTAACTGATCAATCAGATAAGCCGATTATTCGGACCGTTTATGCTGGTGATGGTTTTTTATCACAGTCAGGAACTTTCCTGCATTTTGGTTTAGGAAATATTGGCAAACTTAACAAAGTCTTGGTTTTCTGGCCAGATGGAACGAGTTATGAAGTTAAAGGTATAAATAAGTCTAATTATTATAGTA
>JACETS010000138.1 GCA_013911195.1 Verrucomicrobiales bacterium
GGTGAGCCCATTCATCGGCATTTAATACACTTTGACCACTAAAATCTGATCCCCAGTGAGCGTGATAAATGACACCGTTTCTGAAACCGTGATGGATTCCCTGACTACCTTGTCCAAAGATGAAGCGATCACCTGTGAAGGAAGACGCATCAGGCTTGATCCAACATGCCATAGTATAACTTGCTGATATCCCTTGATCCCTATTACCAAAATCTGTGGGAACATCGGTTTCTACAACATTTATGTATCCTGTTGCCCCAAGTGAAAATGCAGCTCCCGAATTTGGTGTTGAGCCATTTGGAGCACCCTCTTCACCGAATTGTATGTTGCCGATGACTGTCCCATTTCTCTCTTTTCCGCTTGAGTCTATTACACTTGTCGTTCCGGATTCGTCATCAAAATCATAATAAAGATAAGGTTCGGGAATTTGAGATTTAAGATCAAATTGAACTGCAAGAGTGCACGCCGTTATGAAAAAAATGTAAATTTTTTTTTGAAGAAGTTTCATGATTCAAAACATAGTTAAGTGTAAATTTGTACCCATAAGATTAAATCAAATAGAGATTTGAGAGTACTTTTATAGAAACGATTAAAAATCGGAACTCATTATAAGTCAATCACATACGACTTATATTGATTTGTTAGAATAATTCTATAGGAATGGGGACTATTTTAACATTTTGTCCACCCAAAGGGTTGCCTTCGGTCTCTTCAATGCTTTCGACAATGTTATTATTGAATTTGACGGACAATTTACCCGTTTCCATTTTCACATAATATTTTTGTTTAAATAAATTCCCAAGGCCATCACGACGCAATCTGTATTGAGCAACACGTTCAAAAGTTGAATATTCATAAACATCTGATCGACCCTCTCGATCAAGTTTTGAATTTTTTTTGTTGGGCTTTCCCATAGAAGCAATTACTTCACTGGTATTCATTCCTAAAGCAATTTGTTGATTCTTAATCAGGTCATCTACAATTTTTTTTCTTTTGGATAATACGCGAAGATTATCTGAAAATGTTTTATCCAATTTTTCCAATGCTAATTGAGTAACCCAGCCCTTAACTTGTCCATGTAAGGCCAAGCCTTTGATAAAAAATTGATTATTCAACACCGCGATAACTGTAACTTTTTTCCCTTTTTTTAACTGACCCACAGCTCTTTTGCCTTGTGGACTCACATAAATGGGAACTTGCTTTTGCGCCATAAGGATGACCGGTTCTTCGGTAAAATCCTCGAGATATATGGCTCCTTTTTCTCTATTTAGATTACTTTTATCTTTCGGTATTAAAGCAATTGCAAAGGATGAACAAATAAGGAAATAAGTAATAAAAATAAAAAACCGTTTCCCCCTAATTGATCGATAAATCCTCATCGTTAAATTATTCTAGCGTTTTATGAAAAAAAAAGCAACGTAAGACGGCGCTTTTATACATAACCCTTGTAAGTTGAAAACTTAAAATAAATGCAGGAAAACAATTTATCATCAAAGCTTTTTGCTAGTGCAAAAGAAATAATACCAGGTGGAGTTAATTCTCCTGTTAGAGCATTTAGAAATGTTGGAGGAGATCCTTTTTTTGTGAGGGCGGCAAAAGGCTCAAAAATTTGGGATGTGGATAACCGTGAAATGATTGATTATGTGGGTACTTGGGGTCCAGCAATACTCGGCCACGCTCCTTTACCTGTCATAGAGGCTGTTCATGAAACGGCCAAGAGAGGAGTTAGTTTTGGTATACCTAATCCGTTGGAAATAGAAATTGCGAAAATTATTGTGGATTGGGTTCCATCAGTTGAGAAAGTGAGAATGGTCAATAGTGGTACCGAGGCCACAATGTCTGCTGTCCGGCTTGCGAGGGGTTATACTGGGAGGGAGAAAATTGTAAAATTTGAAGGTTGTTATCATGGTCATGTGGATTCTTTATTGGTGTCTGCTGGTAGCGGGGCTTTGACTCATGGTGAACCTGATAGCGCCGGTGTCCCTAAAGGTTTTGCCAAAGAGACCATTATTATTCCATTCAATGACCAAGAGAAAGTACAACAATGTTTTGAAGAAATTGGAGACCAAATAGCGGCCATTATTTTAGAGCCTGTTCCTGCTAATGCAGGGTTGTTTTTTCCTAAAAATGGTTTCTTAGAGTTTCTTCGAAAAATAACAAAAGAACACGGTTCTCTTTTAATTTTCGATGAGGTCATGACTGGATTTAGAGTCGCTAAGGGTGGAGTTCAAGAAATCTATGGTGTTGTTCCCGATATAACGGCAATGGGAAAAGTTATAGGTGGGGGGTTACCAGTTGGAGCATTTGGAGGCAGGAAAGATATCATGGATAAACTTGCTCCAGATGGCCCTGTTTATCAGGCAGGAACACTATCAGGCAATCCTTTGGCCATGGCTGCTGGTATTGCGCAGCTCAAAGAATTAGAGAAATTGAGCGCTTGGGATAAACTTGAAGAGATTGGAGCACTTCTCGAATCCGGTGTCCGTGAAGCTATCCAAGATTCGGGTCGCTCTTACACTTTCCACAGGATAGGGTCGATGTTTTGTCTTTTTTTCTCAGAAGGTCCCATTTATAATTTAGAAACCGCAACTGCAGCAGCGAAGACAGGCGAATTCCCTGAATTTTTTCACAAGTGTTTATCAGATGGGCTATATCTTGCACCGTCTCCATATGAAACCGGTTTCATATCCATGGCTCATTCTGGAGATGATATTACTAGGACAGTTGAGATAATTAAAAAGGCGATGACGTAGTTTTCTTTTCTTTCTTGGTATCGGACTTGTGATAAGATTAATTGAAACTAACTGTCATGAAAACTCTCAAAACAATTGCGATCTTTTTAACACTCTCCTTAGGTTTTTTATTTTCTGAAGAAGAAAAAAAAGCTACCAAAGAAAAAAGCACACCGCTTTTTGATGGTAAGACCCTGAAAGGTTGGGAGGTTTGTAACTATGCGGGAATTGGTGAAATTAAAGTGATTCCCAAAAACAATTCATTACTTATTAATCGCGGTGAAATTCTGAGCGGTGTTAAATTATCTGAATTCGATAAACTAAAGTTACCAACCGTTAATTATGAAATATCTTTGGAGGGAAGAAGAGTAGAGGGAGATGATTTTTTTTGTTGCCTCACTTTTCCGTACAAGAAGAGTCACGCTACGTTCGTGCTTGGAGGTTGGGGAGGATCCGTTTGTGGAATTTCGAGCATTGATTTCATGGATGCCATGGAAAATTCAACTATGAGTGTCATGGATTTTGCAAAAGCTAAGTGGTACAAGGTTAGGCTGATTGTTACCGAAAATAGATTTCAAGGATTTGTAGGCAAAAAAAGAATAGTCAATGTAGGCATTAAAGGAAGAAAAATAGGAATGCGTTTTGGAGAGATAGAAGAATCAATTCCTCTTGGGTTGTCAACTTTTCAAACAACGGGAGAATTCAAAAACATCATCATCAGAGAACTCAATCAAAAAGAAATTGATGCGGCCAAAAAACTTGATGAAGAGGATGAATTTTAACATGAGGATATTCTTGGTTTCCTTGTTGTTGATTGGTTTTACAAGTTGCCAAACCTTGGAGCCTGAGGATCCTAAGCAATCTATCCCAGGCCTTCAGTTTTACTATAACGAGCCATTGAAGTTTTCTCTGGGTTATCCGAGAATTCTTAATATTAAGGTTGAAGACAAATCCGTAGCAGGCACTCCTGATGTTCTTTTGAATTTGTCCTACCCAGGGAACGATTACCCAATATTAGAGTTGTCGACTCACGCAATTAGTTGGATAGATTCCTTGAAAGACACTTTGATTCCAGGAACCGAGGGAACAATCAAAGTTGGTGGCATTCGAGCGATAAAATTTGATATTGCAATGGATGATGAGAGAGGAATTTTTTCAAAACAAAGAATTATTGTTAGAAACCATGGCAGGCTTTATGCATTCACTGGTAATGGAGAGACCTTTGAAGAAATTGTAGATTCTTTTAGATTCATTAATGAAGAAGAATCACAGCCTGAGTGATATATTGTAAACAGGGTTTTTCTATTCCTCTCCAAAGGATTTGAATCTAAAAAATTTAGATTCACCTTTCAAATAATCGACAGTGAAGCTTGTTCGATCTCCTAATTCTCCTTCAATACTATCATCAATCTCCTCCCAGAGTTTGAGGTCTGTGCTTTCTTCAATTGAATATATGATTCCAGGTTTACTGTAAAACTCGATAGTCATTTCGTTGCCTTCAATAGTGGCTCCAATTAATTCAAAACGATAAGGCTCTTCTTCTGCTGCTATATAGTTATCGAAAGTTACATCTATCGGAACACTTACATCATCCGATACACTAAAAACCCCCAAAAACCCCGATTCGAAGAATTCACCTGCTTCAAATACTTCTGTCGCTGCAATTGGATTGAGTAAATCTTCTTGAGTATAGAGCTCGGTTTTGAGTTCACGTCCTTTTCCTCTGAATACGATTCGAAGGTTTTCGCTAACAGCTTCTTCAATGTCAGCTTCAGCCATTACAATACCAGCCTCGTCGTCGATTCTAAGTATATACAATCTTCCCCCTGGATCTGCATCCCTTGGATTATAAACAGCACCATAACCATCAAGAGTTGCTAAACCTGGTTCTTTGACTCTAGCTAGGACTCCCATGTTTTGGTCAATGGAAGAATCAAAATTAATATCAACAGCAATATAGAAGTTTTCATACGTAACATCTTGTATGAAGCTTCCTGCTCGAGGTGGTCCGAGTGGTTCTATACCATGCCCTTCCATGGCGATACTGTAAGAATTGCCATTGGGAAAGCCCCATGATGCTGGAACTCCTTGTCCTGCCAAAGTGTTAACTTTTGTCCATCCATCGTCATTTCCATCATCAAAGTCATCTGATTGAGACTGAAGTGAAATGGCCATAAGGCTCATTATCCCTAAATATAAGAGAGTTGCTCGTAAGGTTATCATAGTGAGTGTTTTACCATGAATGATTATAAATTGGCGAGCCTGAATTAAGATCTTTTTTGATCTCTCAGTTTCAAGGGCCAAACATTTGGGTCCAGTGCTTACCGGAAAGGCCCATGCCTACTCGCTTAGCATTTGGATTGAACATATTGACATGGTGGCCGGGGCTGTACCACCAAGCTCTATTAGCGGATTCTCCATTTTGACTGCCTTTATAAATATTTTCTGCGTTGGCTATTGTTCCCGCAAGTTTGGCTCTGTCCCAAGGTGATTTTTTACCTCTAATTGGTGAATCGTGAGCAAAGAAACCTTTTCTTTCCATGTCCTTTGAATGTTCTCGGGACGCCAAGCAAAGTTTTGGATCAATTATACAAGGCCTTAGTCCAATAAGAATACGGTACTCATTAAGATTGCGAACTGCGGCTGCTTCTGAGGGGTTGATATTCTTAATGTTTTTATCATTCATTTCTAGGATCTGCATATATTCTCTCGGTGGACCTAGGACAGAGGTTGATGTTAATTTTTCATAGTTCAAAAGCTCTTTCATTCCAAAGTCAACTACATCGCTTTCGAGAAGAACCAATCTATCCATACAAATCTTTCTCTGCTTAATTAAGTGGGAGATATAGTCTCGTCTTTTTTGTAAAGAGGGATTTATAGCAAATACCTCATCAACCTTCATGACTTTCAAATTTTTTAATCGATTTAATGCGGGGTCACCAATTTGCTTAATTTGATTTTTGGTTAACTTTTCACCAAGTTTTCTCAAGCCTTGAACCTTTTGTTCTAGCAACAGAATTTCTTGCCTGGTTGTTGATGTAGTTTTCTTGAAACCAGCCTTTTTCGCGCAATCAACGTAAAATTTTTGATACAAGGGCCACTTAGCTCGCAATTCCCTATCAAATTTCTGAAACATTTTTTGGGCGACTGGTCGCCCAATTTCCATCATTTCGTTTAGAATAGAGATTTGCTTAGAATAATTATCCTGATGTTTTTCGTATTCATTATAGAGCTTTGTGGCTCTAATTTTGTCATCTTGATTAAGTTTATTAACATCTCCAATTTCGAGTTTGGAGGCGTTAACCGAATGGCTTATGAGTAAGCACGATAAAGTTAAAACAATAATCTGGGGTTTGATTAAAGACATTTGAGTGATGAGGGTTTTAATTTGTGAACGCTTTAAATTCAGTCAATTAATATATAAAGAACGCACAGATTATTGATGAATATTTAATTTACTTTGATCGTAGTCTTTACAGAACGTGCCAAAAAACACTCTGCGTGAGCCTTTTGATGCAGTTCTTGAATCTGTTCATTTTCAATATTCACACTATCGGCAAATTTTATTATAGGATGGAGATCAATTTTTGATAACCAAGGTTTTCCATCTTCGGCCTTCTCCAGATAGCCAACAGCATTATCACTGTAGGAATCGACCTCAATTTTTTGAAGAGCACAAATTGTAAGGAATGTGAGGCCATGACAACTTGCAATAGAAGCAACGAACGCTTGTTCGGGATCAACTAGTTCAGGATTACCAAGGAATTCAGGCGCTGCAGTTGCTTTAATTACATTTCCATTACCAAAATCCCATTCATGATCCCTAGAAAAGTTTTTATAAGTGAATTCTAAACCTTTTCTTTCCCAACTGAAATTGACTTTATGCTCGGACATTTAATCTAATATTACCAACTTGTGACATTAAACAATTCAGTTTTAAATAATTATTGAAGTGACCAATTTAGAATAATATATCCAGATCCCATTTAATAT
>JACETS010000139.1 GCA_013911195.1 Verrucomicrobiales bacterium
ATTTAATACTCGCGATTACCTCAGTTGTTTTCATGGTTAGAAACCAATGGTTCCGTATACCGGCAATGAGTATGGGAGCCTCTTATTTAGGGTTTTTCATCTGGCGATTTTTAGAAAAAAATCCGGACTTTATACTTGTAACACTTTTCCTTGGCTCTCTCTGGTTCGTTTATACCGTTGCAGTTTTCGTCTGCAAACACAAAGAATTTAGTGACAACCATAGAGCGACTTTTCTAACTCTCAATAATGCATCGCTGTTTGGCTTTATGACTTGGGAAATGTTCAAATCATCAGAAAGCAACTTCTGGATCTTAGGGTTATCAATTGGCCTTATTCTTATTGCTTGTGCTTTTATTGCCTCAAAATTTCTCAGTAAGCATACACTTACAAAAAACGCTTACCTAGTTCAGGGGCTTTCGCTAGCAACTCTGGGGCTGATGACAACAAACCAATCAGAATCAATTAAAGGCTCTATCCTCGCGGCCGAGACATTAGTCTTACTTTTTAGTTCTTCACGACTCAAAAGCATTCTGGTTCGATACGCTGCAGTCGTTGTATCCATTGCCTCTTTAACCTTCGGCTTCATTTCTATTTATAATAACAACGGAGATTATTTCATGAGCTCATTAACGATCACTGGATTCCTGTTAGCCTGTGGAATTTTATCAGCAAAGAAGATTGAAAATAAGAACAAGATTTTACTAAGGCAATTCACATCTTATTTCACTGGGGCTGCAATATTGATATTCACTGTAGCTGTATTATATCAACTCAATAATTTGGAGAATAGTGTTATTAGTAGTCCTCTTTACAATTTACTTATCCTCTCCTCAATTCCCATCATTGGATGCATTTCTCATTATTTTTTGAGAATCCGTGAACTCACCCTGTTAGGCCAAATCCCTTTCGCTTTTGTAGCTGTATTTTCCTTAGATTTTATTGCTAATCAAGAATCAATCTTTCAAATAATATCAATCCTTGTACTTACACTCTGCTTCATACATTGGTGGAAAATTCAAGGCCATTCAATTTTGAATCCAGATGATCACAACACAAGATTATTAAAAATCCCAAGTATTATCGAAGCCTGTTATTCGGTCGTCATAGTTGCACAAATCTTTTCATGGAGCATTTCAACAACAATGGATAAAGCGTCCAATAATGAAGTTTGGTTATGGCTCGGACCCCTCCTCGCAATGGCATTAATGATCTACAGCATAGCTACAAAATTAAAATATCTAGGGGCGCTATCACAATTATTTCTTGGATTTGCTTGCCTAATTCAAATAGAAACCTGTCTAGAAGGACACAAAGAAAACCCATTATTAGCGCTGATACCAATGGCCACAATTATGGTAACACTTTTTCTGATAAAGGTTGGATCTCACAAATTCTCATCACTAAAGGAGCAATTAAAAAAATACCTCTTAACGGTTAAAACATGCTACTCCATTTTATTTACCCTCTTGGTTATCCTATGGGTTTTAAATTATTGTCCGGATGAATACCAGTCATTAGTAAGCATGATCTTGACTGTTACGTGCTTTCAAGTTGGAAACAAAATCTTCACCTCTCACAAAAATCTGGCCCAATACCTCAGCCTTAGTTATCTTGTTACTGGATTCCTCTATTTAGCCGGTGAACTCTCCGGCAATAATGCTTCCATATTAAGCCTAGTCGGAATTCTAGGACTAATCTCATTTCAACAGGTTTCTAAATCATTTCAAAAATTACATTCACTATCTTACAAAGTTCAAAATCCCATAGTCATATCAACCTGTATAGCCATATTTGCATGGTGCACCGTGAAAAGCCTTGAAACACCAGAAGCATACAGGGCATTAGCAAACTTAACCCTATCAGTTGCAAGTTTATTAATTAGTACCAAAAGTTTCATTGTTCACAAAAAACAATTTTACTACCTCAGCATAAGTTTTCTTGTGGCCGGATTCTTCCATTTATTTGGTGAACTCGCTAACAAGGGAAATGAGGTCTCCATATATAGCTTGCTGGGAATTCTAGGGCTGATGTTCTTTCAACAAGTTTCCAAATCATCAGTTAACTCATTTACAAAATCAACCGTTGCGCACAATGCCATAATCATATCAGTCTCGATCGCCCTATTCGCTTGGTGTACCGTTAAAGTTTCCGACTTAGGAGCTGGACTTCGGTTAATTACATGGGCTGGATTGGC
The DNA here is from genome assembly GCA_013911195.1 of Verrucomicrobiales bacterium. Taxonomy (GTDB): domain Bacteria; phylum Verrucomicrobiota; class Verrucomicrobiia; order Verrucomicrobiales; family DEV007; genus EC70. The sequence goes on from JACETS010000139.1 coordinate 2,195, forward strand.
CGTTATATACTTTTTGGCAGGCATCGGCCTCAAGGAGCGATGGTATCGATTAATTGGTTTATTAATATTGGGAGTCTCTCTCTTATCTCTTGTACCTATCATCTGGGACATGTCCACAACGGTTAAAATCGCCAGTCTCTTCGTTTTAGGAGCAGTGTTTGTTGGCCTTGGTTATATTTACACTCGATACAAAGATCATATCAAAAAGTTATTATAAAACATTCATTCCAATAAGTATCTTTATGAGTATGCTTATTGGATTTAATCATCATGTTTTTTATAACTCTAACGCTTTATGCTACGATCCATCTAAACATGACTTCTGCCATCCAGAAGGATGTTGGGGGAATAAAAAATTCTAGTTCTTTTCAAATCAAGGCATCTAAAGAATTAGAAAGTTTAGGCCTATTCATTTTCAAGGATAAAAAAAGCAATCAAATTATTGAGATTTCGGGAAACAAAAATAAAAACATTCGAGATTCCCACCTCAAGTTCATTGGAAGCTTAAAAGAAATCACTGACTTGTCATTGGAAGACACCCAAATAACTGAAGCGGGCATTCGTTATATTTCCAAACTGCCAAAGCTTGAATGGCTTAATTTATATAAAACGAAAATTAACAATCGAAGCCTTAAGGAGATTGCTAAAATAAAATCCCTTAAACTTCTTCCTATTGGCAGCACAAAAGTGACTGATGAAGGTATGACTCATCTATCAACAATGACACAATTAGAGTACCTAGGTCTAAGAGGAAATCTCATCACTGACATCGGAACCAGTCAACTTTCCCCATTAATAAACCTTAAAGGATTAAATTTAGCAGAGACAAAAATTACTGATGAGTCTTTAAAAAATATCTCCAAGTTCACCCACCTTCAAAACCTATGGGTCCAGAAGACTGAAGTTAGTGACAACTCCATTCCGATAATTACAAATTTTAAGAAATTAAAGAAACTTGATATCAGTGACACGAAGATTACAAACGATGGGATTACGATAATTAAATCAAAGCTCCCTAATTGTGAAATAACCTCTGGCGATTAAAGTTCTATTAACCTGGAGGCCAGAGTAATGGCCTACCCGCTAGTAAGTGGACATGTAGATGAGGGACAGTTTCGCCCCCGTCCTTTCCATTATTGACAACAACCCTGAAGCCTTGGTCTTCGTCAGAGAATCCTTTATCTTTTGCAATTTCTTTAGCCTTCAATAATAAATGGCCAAGAAGAGCTTTGTCCTCGTCCATGGACTCAGCTATTCTGGGGATGGGTTTTTTAGGGATGATTAATATGTGATGCGGAGCCTGGGGAGCAATATCATTAAACGCCAAACATAAATCATCCTCATAAACAATTTCTGCAGGAATTTCCCTATCTATAATTTTCTCAAACAGGGTCTTCTCCTTCATTGCAGAAAATGTCAGGAGATTATTTTAGAACAAGACTAATTTCACCATGTCTTGTGCGAGCAAGCTCTGAAATAATGTAGTCATTAATTTCCTCAGTTAATTCCGCACACGCGGAATTCCATCTTCCAGCTCCACACAGATGTTTTACAGCCTTACGTAGCTCACAACACATTATTTGTGACGTTCCACTCTTCTCGGTGTCTATCAATTTTTCTCTGAGTATTCTAAAAAATTCCAGCTCAAACCCCGACCCTGCTTCGTTAGCAATCTCCATTAGAGAAATACGAACTGGAGGTGGCCCTATTTCTAAAGTCCTAGCAATGTCATCACAACCCATAAAAGATAAAGCCGCCTCTATCTTTTTATATAATTCTTCTATTGTAATTGTGTTTTTTGGAAAGCGGTTCTTCAGATACTCGATAACGGCTCTTGTAATATCTCCTGCAAAAAACCAATCTTCATGACCAGCTTTTGTTGCTGCTTTAGTTATTTCGTCAGATAACCATCTGGCTTCATAACTGACTACTTCATAATCTCCAAATTTTAATAAAGGTAATACGTTTGGCTGGCAGACCATCTTGCTGATAAGGTTGAAAAATGTTTGTTTTAATGGGGGGAATTAAAGCACATGATGGGCCAAAATGACCAATGAACGCAAGCTTATGTAAGAAAAAAAATACTCAGATTTATTAAATCTTAAGGACGCTTACCGAGAGATTCAATCTCATCAATAAATTCTCCCACATCCTGAAATTGCCTATAGACTGATGCGTACCTCACATAAGCAACTGGATCAATTCTTTCGAGCTTCGTCATCACTTTTGCGCCTAAAACCTGTGTTAAAACTTCTCTAGCTCCCTCAGATTCAAGGTCCGAAATAATACTGTCCACTGCTGTTTCCAATATTTCTATACTGACGGGCCTTTTTTCACAGGCTTTGACGAAGCCATTTAGCAGTTTATCTCTATTAAACGGCTCCCTAATCCCATCCCTCTTAACAACCCTCATATCACCATGCTCTAAATGCTCATAAGTGGTAAAACGATGTCCACAATCAATGCATTCCCTCCTTCGGCGTACAGAAAGGCCATCCTTAGTCTCTCGTGAGTCTATGACCTTATCATTAATATTTCCACATTTTGCACAACGCATGGTAACCCCTCAATAAGAACCAACCTATCGACCACAGTCAACGACCAAGATGAAATAATCAATAAATGACTTAATCAACGGTTAAGGATAGGAAATTATTATTAAATTAAAATTATGGATAATTTAATGATTTCCATAATAAATAAGAATTTTATGCTATCCATAATTTTTCATCGAAACTTGCAAATTGATATCTATTCGCAAAGTTTAGTTAACGAATTATAAATTCCGTGAATTAATCGAAATTAACTTTTTTATTACCATCTTAATTATCTATGTCATTCCCTATTCTCGAAACTTGGAGTAATGCAGTGAACTCGCATAACATTGAAGACGTTCTTTCTCTTTATAATCAGGATGCCGTTCTTGTAGCAACTTTTTCACCAGTTCCATTAACCTCTAGCGAAAGCATTAAAAGTTACTTTGAGAATTTATTCTCGAATCCTGGTGCTGGGGTCATATTTGATTACGAATCAATCAACTCACAAAAGTTAGGTGAAAGCCTAGAAATATTAAGTGGTTTGTATACTTTTTTGAAAGAAGAAGATGGCAATCAAGTCAAAGTCGCCGCAAGATTCACCTATTTAATCGACACATCTTCAGATTCACCGATCAACCACCACCATTCTTCGCAGCTGCCCTAGACATCAGAGATGTCATTCTCCAAGCTTTCCAATATTCACAGTCCAATAATTTTCGGCTCTCCCCACTCCTATTGCGTTAGTTTCTTTGTCGAGCATCATTATTCTCTGTGTATCAGTTATCCACCAAGCATTGAAAGCTGAGATTGGATCCACACTGGCTCGATATAAAAACTCTCCATACACCTTGCCAACAAAACCAGCACTCTTGGCTCTATCAGCGTAGCTGGATCCATCAAAACTTTTGTGAGAAAAAAATTCCTGAAAATGCATATCTCCAGAATGCATTTCAGAAGCATTAGTTAATTGCTCATTTATTTTCAATGCAGTGAAACCTAGCGCTACTCTCTTCTGATTCATTTCTGAAAGTAGTTTCTTGTAAAGTGTAGTACCCCAATTCACTTGATCGTTATAATTTAAAATCGCTTCATTCGTTTCAATGAATAATTTAATATCATCCAAATTACCACCAGCCACATTACTTCCAGAATCTTGATTCTGAATTTCTTCAATAATGTCGGTAAGCACAATGGACTCGGAAGAATCTTCACCTTTTGACCAAGCAATTTCAGTTTCTAATTCGTTAAATAAATCAACAAAATCATTCAACGAATCATTTTCTTCAAATTGCTGACCTTTAAAAGCCTTAGATAAAACCTGATAACGATCCTCGGCGCTCTTTACGGCGTCATTCATTGCAACAATATTTTGTTTGAAATTTTCCGCATCCTTTTCTTTCCATTTAGTCATTACAAGTTTGGCCCCAAGATTTGCAGCATCTTTCCATGCTTGAAAATCATTCTCAAATGAATCTGAAGTCTCTTTAGAATTACTTAACTCTGAAAGCTTTTCCTTAAAGGAAACGAGTTTTTGTGATCTCGCTTGAGCTAAGAGTTTCTCATAGGTTTCTTTAAATCTGTCTCCTAATTCACGAAAAGAATCATAGACACTTTCTCTCTTTTGAAATTCCTCTGAAACAAGAAACTTCAGTGCTCTTTCTTTGTTTCTATCAGAGAGTTCAAATGTCTCATCGATGGAATCCGGTAGTTCAAAAGGTGTATTTTCATCAAGAGAACTTGCTTGTTGTTCTACAATTGCCTTCTTATCGTCTTTCGAATTTTTACCTGAGGCCTGAACGTATATCTTTTTGGTTACGACTGTTTTATTTCCATCAGCATCACCACTAGAAATCTGGATCATTTTACCACTTTTAACCAAATAAAACCCTATTCCACAGAGAGCAATCAACACTACTAGAACTAACATCCCCATAGGCGATCCTGATTTTTTTATAACAACAGTCTTGGGAGGGGTATATGCCG
>JACETS010000014.1 GCA_013911195.1 Verrucomicrobiales bacterium
ATATATGTGGAATATTATTCATATAATTTTGTAAGATCACAATTACTATTAAGCATTCTTGCAGTATTCTGATAATTGAATCAAAATAATGTAATTGGAATTATAGCACTAAATGAATTTATATAGACTCTCAATATTCCTAATCATTACCAGCAGCTCTCTTTTAAGCTCGGAAGAAATTGAATTTAATAAGGATATTAGACCTTTATTAACTGATAGATGTTTTTCATGTCATGGCCCCGATGAAAGGGCGCGCAAGGCAAACCTACGACTTGATACCTTTGAAGGAGCAACGAAAGATTTGGGTGGCTATTCTGCAATAATACCGGGAGATCCAGAAAATAGTGAACTTGTTATAAGAACAATTCACGAGAGTTCGGATGAAATAATGCCTCCTAAAAAATCAAAGATCCCAAAGTTAACTTCAAAAGAAGTAAACACAATAAAGGATTGGATTAAGAGCGGTGCTAAGTACCAACAACATTGGGCCTTTACGCCAGTCAAAAATCCACAGTATGACAGCAAATCCAATCTCATTGATTCATTCATTGAAAAGCGCCTTAAAAAAGAGGAGCTAACCCTTTCCAACGAAGCCAATCCTAATACTTTAATTCGAAGAGTCTACCTCGACCTAATTGGTCTTCTCCCAACTCCTGAAGAGATTAAATCCTTCGTTGAGAATAATTCAAATGATGCCTATGAAAAAATTGTTTCTAAATTATTAGACAGTCCACATTATGGAGAGCGATGGGGTAGACACTGGTTAGATCAGGCACGTTATGCAGATTCGCATGGTTATACTAGTGATAGTGAAAGGCAAATGTGGCCATTTAGAGACTGGGTTATTTCTGCACTGAATGATGATATGGGGTTTGATCAATTTACCATTGAACAAATCGCAGGCGATCTTTTACCCAATCCAAGCAAAAAACAAATTGCTGCAACTGCATTTCATAGAAATACACTAATTAGTCAAGAAGGAGGATCAGACCCTGAACAGTTTCGCGTCGAAGCCACTATGGACAGAGTAAATACCACTGGAGCAGTGTGGTTAGGACTTAGTCTAGGTTGCGCCCAGTGCCATGATCATAAATTCGATCCTATCAGCCAGAAAGAATATTACGAAATGTATGCCTTTTATAACTCAGCTGAAGACAAAAACAATACAGGTCCAACGATTCCAATCATTGAGGGAGAACTCATTAACTCTGCAAAAAAGAATGATAAAAACAAAGTCAATTTAATGATTATGAGAGATCGAAAAGATCCGCGTGAGACCTACCTACTTACTAGAGGGGATTTTACAACACCTGACAAAGAGTCTGGTCAATTAAGCCCAAATTTCATCTCCGCAATTTCTATTAAGAAAGACAAAGAAGAGATTAAGAAAACTCGCTTGGATCTAGCTAAATGGTTAGTAGATCCAAACAACCCACTTACTGCAAGAGTTACAGTTAACAGAATTTGGATGCGCTATTTTGGTAAAGGCATTGTCGAAACGGAAGAAGATTTTGGCACTAGAAGTTCTTTACCTAGTCACCCACAGCTTTTAGATGCACTGAGCTCCTATTTCATCAAATCAGGATGGTCTATGAAAAAATTACACAAGTTAATTGTTACCAGTAAGACTTATAGGCAATCATCAAAAGTGAATCCAATTTCAATCAAAAATGACCCTGCTAATCGATTACTATCAAGACAATCAAGAATAAGGCTTGATGCTGAAATAATTAGGGATGCTGCACTATCGGCAAGTGGCTTGCTTTCAGAAAAAATAGGAGGCCCAGGTATCAGGCCACCCCAACCAAATGGAATATATGCTTTCACTCAAAACAAAAAAAACTGGAATACAACAACGGGCGAAGATCGTTACAGACGAGGAATGTACATTGTTTTTTTTAGAAGTGCTCCATACCCTTTATTCGGCACTTTTGATGTTCCCGATTTTCAAACCACCTGCACTCGAAGACCAAGATCAAACACCCCCCTGCAAGCACTAAATATCTCAAATGATCCAGCTTTTATTGAATTTGCTCAAGCTCTTGCATTAAGAGTAATTGAAAGCGTACCAGGTGATGCAATTCAAACTTTAGATCGAAGAATAAAACTCGCATTTGAACTGGCATTAAGCCGAAGCCCTAATGAAAGGGAATTCAAAACGTTAAAAAATTATGCGATTAGCTTTGCGAATGGCTTAGCCAGCAGTAACGAGGAAGGTGTAGTTAATTCATTTATTAATGAACCTTTAGGCAACACTTCAGTCTCTCGTCATGAATGCGCTGCGTTGGTAGCCATATCAAGAGCAATTATAAATACCGACAATTTTATTACTAGAGAATAGAAATGCATTATCTTAAAGAACAAACCAGAAAGCATTTCTTTGGAAATTGCGGAGTAGGACTTGGATCCTTAGCATTAAACCAATTGTTAGGAACTTACTCTGAAGCTAAACACATTCCTAAGATTGATCCAAGCAATCCAATGGCGTCTAGAAAAGCCCCACTCGAGGCTAAGGCGAAAAACGTTATATATCTGTTCATGGCGGGAGCACCTAGCCATCTTGAACTTTTCGATCACAAACCTAAACTTAATGAACTTGATGGACAAGCGCCACCTCCAAGCCTTCTTGAGGGAAGAAGGTTTGCATTTTTGAAAGGAAACGAAAAACTTTTAGGATCAACTAGAAAATTTGATCGATTTGGTGAATGTGGGATGACAATTGGTGAAACAATGCCTCACATCTCAAAAATTGTGGATGAAGTTACCTGGCTCAAGGGTATGACAACAGACGTCTTTAATCATGGGCCTGCAAAATTATTTATGAATACCGGATTCCAAGCTCCTGGTAGACCAAGTATGGGATCTTGGGTAACATACGGTTTGGGTAGTGAGTCAAATAACCTTCCAGGATTTGTTGTACTACAAAGTGGTCCTAGGGGTCCAAGAGCAGGAAATTCATTATGGGCAAGTGGGTTTCTTCCAACCTCGTTCCAAGGAGTTCCGTTCCGCGGTAAAGGTGATCCCATTCTTTACTTAAAAAGTCCAGAAGGCATGAACAGAAAAAGAGAACGTGAATTTTATAACACAATTCGGGATTTAAACAAAATTAGATTGGATGATGTAGGGGACCCTGAAATCCTTACGAGGATTAATTCCTATGAAATGGCCTATCAAATGCAAAGCAGTGCACCAGAGCTAATGGACCTATCAAGTGAATCCGATAAAACATTCGAACTTTATGGAGCAAAAAATGGTGAACCCTCGTTTGCCAACAACTGTATATTAGCAAGAAGATTAATTGAGAGGGGCACAAGATTCGTACAGCTTTACCATAGCAATTGGGACTCGCACGGTGGACCAGGTGAAACTCTAGACAAAGACTTTGAAAAAGTATGTAAAGATGTTGATCAAGCAAGTGCAGGATTAATTCTTGACCTCAAGCAAAGAGGACTTCTTGAAGACACCTTGGTAGTATGGGGAGGAGAATTTGGTAGAACACCGATGGGCGAATCAAGAAAAACCACGGGAAGAGATCATCATATTGATGCTTTCACCATGTGGATGGCTGGTGCAGGATTAAAAAAAGGTTACATTCATGGAAAAACGGATGAACTCGGCTTCGGAATTACTGATGGAAAAGTTCATGTTCACGACTTGCATGCTACAATTCTTCATTTACTTGGTTTTGATCATGAACAATTAACGTATCGTTTTCAGGGAAGAGAATTTAGACTAACTGATGTTCACGGAAAAATCGTTAATGAAATTCTTGCCTAAAAGAGTTATTTGATAACTTATTATCATCATAGAAGAAGCATACTGTTTAAATGAAAACCAAGCCCACCATTGCCATTACAATGGGTGACCCATCAGGAATCGGGCCTGAACTCTGCCTCAAATTATTAGAAAACAAGGATGTCTATAATTTTTGTAACCCCGTCATCTTCGGTAATTCGGCAATACTTAATTTAGCAGCCAAGAAACTCAATCTCAATGCTGATCTAAGCGTAATCCCTCATGAGGAATGGCAAAAATTAGATAGAAATCTTGATGATATAAATATAATTGATATAGGAGATTTTGACCAAAATTCTCTAGCAGTTGGCAAAATTTCTAAGAAATCAGGTGAGGCCTCATACCGTTATATTGACGAGGCCATTATTGCGGCTAGAAAAAACAAAGTGGACGCGATAACCACATGCCCAATTAATAAATATTCAATAAACATGGCTGGATGTAAACTTCCAGGACACACAGAAATTTTTGCAGAAAAGACTTCATCAAAAAAATATTGTATGATGCAATACTCTAGTGAAATAACAGCAAGCTTTGTTACTTCTCATGTCGGTCTCAAAGAAGCATGCTCAATGATCACCGAGGAAAGAATAATTCAAGTCATCGAGCTAACTTCCAGTGCTTTAAATTCAATCAACGATTCAAAACCTAAGGATATAGTAGTTTGCGGATTAAATCCCCACAGCGGTGAAAATGGCTTGTTTGGTGAAAATGAAGAAGAAAAAATCATCATTCCAGCCATCGAAAAAGCCATTTCTATGGGCTATAAAGTCAAAGGTCCATCGGTTCCCGACACTGCTTTTATTCCAGAAAAAAGAAAAACAACTGGAGCTTATATTTGCATGTATCATGATCAGGGTCACATACCTCTTAAAGCACTAGCATTTGATGAAGCCGTTAACATAACTTTAGGTTTACCCATAATCAGGACCTCGGTCGATCATGGAACTGCTTTTGATATCGCTTGGAAAGGTTTGGCAAATGTTAATAGTTTAATTAAAGCAACCGAATTGGCTTCAAAAATGTGCAGTCTAAAATAGATCTAGCCTATGGCCCTTAGAGCAATAATTATTTTCTTAACAATTGGAAACCTTTCAATATTGCACTTATTTGGGTCAGAATTTACAAAAACTGTTCTACCTACCCTTCAAAAGAAATGCATATCTTGCCATAGAGAACCTTACAAAACCAAGTATGGACGAATCAAAAAACCTAAAGGAAAACTAATTCTTAATACACCAAATGGAATAAAAAAATCGGTTCTTCCAAATAACCCCAATCAGAGCCTTTTATATAAAAGAGTAACTTTGGATAAAGAAGATGATAAATTTATGCCTCCTCTAGGTAAAGAAGAACCGTTAACAGAGAAAGAATTAAAAAATCTTAGGGACTGGATTCAAAGTGGCGCCAAAACAGACAATTGGAAAGGCAGTAATTTTAACAACTAAAAATTAAGCATTGATATCACTCACTAAATTTACTAACATTATTTAAAATGAAATATCCGTTAAACTTAAAGTGCAAAATAATTGCAATTTCACCACAAATTTATGTTACTGATAGTGATGAGAACCCTGTTCTATATGTAAAACAAAAATTTTTAAAACTCAAAGAACACGTAGAACTATTTACTGATAAAACTAAGGGAAAAAAACTTTGCGATATAAGAGCGAGTGGCATCATTGATTGGTCCGCTTCCTATAGTTTCACTGATGAAAATAATAACCCTTTTGGTGGAATAAGAAGGAAAGGTTTAAAATCTTTATGGCGAGCGCGCTATGAAATTTATTCTTCCTCTGCGGATGGCTCAACCGAATTTAGTGTTAGTGAAAAATCTGTTTTCACAAGAATTTTAGATGGCCTTTTTGGACAAATTCCTATCATTGGATTCTTAACCGGATACGTTGCTAATCCTAGTTATCTAGTTACTGATAACTCAGGCAATACCGTAATGGAATTAATAAAACAACCAGCATTGTGGGAAGGAAAATTTACAATTGAATCGCGATCAGAATTATCAGCCCAACAACAAACCCGAATCCTTGTAGGATTAATAATGATGGTCCTCCTTGAAGGTAAAAGAGGATAATAAAATGGCGACCCGTACGGGAATCGAACCCGTGTTGCCGCCGTGAAAGGGCGGAGTCCTAACCGCTAGACGAACGGGTCGTTCGATATGCGGAGAGTGAATTTATCGACACTTGGATTATTTGCAACAGATATTCCATAAACATTTAAAACGACTTATCCACCACAAGCTTGGCCGTTCGTTTAGTGGCACCCTGATGACATGATAACACTTCATTAGCATTACTTACAATATTTTGAGCAATTTCAGGCTTTGAAAGTATTTCTGTAATGGATTCTACAATTGTTTCTGAACCATCAATCTGAATTAAACCTTTATGATGATTTAGCATTGAGACTAATGCAGAAAAATTCTCCATATTAGGCCCCACAATGACAGGTTTACCTGCAAAAATAGCTTCCACTGGGTTTTGACCTCCAGTATGAAGAAAACTCTTCCCAATAATAACGACATCAGACAAATAATACCAAGCGCCCAGCTCACCAGTTGTATTGATAATTAAACAATCAATGGCCTTATTTGTTTCTCTATTACCTAACTGTCTATCCAAATTTGATCTAAGTTCTACATCAAGACCTTCTTTCGATATTTCTTCTATAATTGATTTACATCTTTCAACATGCCTAGGAACTACGATTAGAAAAAGTTCAGGGAATTTTTCCTTTAGTATCTTATATTTTCTAGCAATCATAAGTTCCTCTCCAGGGTGAGTGCTACCGGCAAGCATTATTTTCCTTTGATTACCCAAAAGCACTCTACTTAAAAGCTCTCTAAACTCCCCCAACCTACTAGGAGTCTTAATATGACTCGCATCATATTTTATTGATCCCGTAAAAAATATTTTATCTAAATTAACTCCCAATGAATCCCATATTTTTATGTCGGCTTCATCTTGAACGCAAACCAAGTTTAACATTCTAAGAACAGGAGCAGAAAAAAACGAAAACCGTTTATACCTACTTTCAGATCTATTAGATAACCGTGCATTAATAATTGAAACTTTAACATCTCGTCTATTGGCTTTTGAAACTAGGTTTGGCCAAATTTCAGCCTCAGTCAAAATCAACGTTATAGGATCTATCAGCCTTAAGGCTTTATTCACAATAAATAAAAAATCCAATGGGTGATAAAATATTAAATCGGCACCTGAAGATTTAGCAATATCATGACCAGTAGGAGTAGTAGTTGATAATACAATAGATTTACTAGGTGACTCTCTTCGTAACGATTTGATTAGCTTTATAGCAACATTAACCTCACCAACACTAACCGCATGAATCCATATGGGTTTTTCAATATTAGATAATTTTTCTTTCTTTTCTGATGAATAAATTCCAAATCTCTCACCAAAAGAATTTGAGTAATTCCCTCTCCGAAAGATTTTTAAAAGGTAGCCCGGAAGTAAAAATAAAAGCGCTATCGGAAATACTATATTGTATATAAACAGAACTAACCGAAGACTCATTTCTTTATTCTTTTTTAAGTATCCTGTCTGATAAATAAATTCAACTGTGTATCTCCGTAAACACGCACATCCTTAAGAGCTAACTCATTAGAAGAAGGTATACCACTTTCAGATATACGAGTTTCTAGAATAAATAAACCATCAATTCTTAATAGTTTATAAAATCTATTAGAGAAAAAAAGCTCCTCAAGATTATTCACATTATCTGAAAAATCATAAGGAGGGTCTGCAAAAATAACATCAAAAAGCTCGCTGCAATATTGCAGATAATAATTAGTTCTTTGTTTTTTTATAATTCCATTTTGAAATTTTGCTTTCTCTAGATTCTTTTTAATTGCCGTACAAGATTCTCGCCCTATATCAACAAACACACATGATTCAGCCCCTCTACTCAAAGCCTCTAACCCAAGGGATCCTGAACCAGCAAACAAATCCAAACAGTGAGCATCTTCGACAAAGTTGTTGATCATTGAAAAAAGAGCCTCCCTGACCTTATCAGAGGTTGGTCTTGTTCCCCGTTTTGGTACCATGAGCGGAACTCCTCTAGATATTCCTCCGACTAACCTCATTTTATTATTCGTTAGAATTATTTCCTATCTCCTTACTGTATCTTTGGAGAATTTCTTTTTCCTCTTCAGTCAGACTCCCAAAACCATTTTCACTGATTTTATCAAGTAGTGGATCAATATCCATTAGATTGTCATTATCGGTGTTTGAATTTGTAACTACCGTAGCGGAAACCACTCTGCCCCTATTTTTAAAATTACGTTTTAGTATTTTATTATCTTTTCTCCATCGCATTACTCGAGATGATCTAGAATTAGGAAAATTTGAATTAAGTCTTAACGATTTAATAAAAAGCCAACCCACCAAGGCTCCGCCAAGGTGAGCACCATGCGCAATTCCAGAAACAAAAGGAATTTGTTGATTGACTGCGAGTTTATCAATTATAAAGAAAACGATTTCAACTATAATTATTCCCAAAGCTAAATGCTTAGGCCTGCAACGGATCGGAATAATCATAAACAGGAGCACATGAAAAACCTGATTGGGAATTAAAATCCCAACGGCAGCGAGCAAACCAAAAGCACTAGCTGATGCACCAACCAAAGGTAAATCTCTTGACACTACAAGTACATGTATGAGTGCCCCGAAGATTCCTGAAAGAAGAAACAAAGCTAAAAATTTCCTAACGCCTATTAAACCAAGTACAATTTTCCCTAAGCTCGCGATAAAGATTAAATTAAAAACGATATGAAAAATATCACCATGAACGAAAATATAAGTTATAAGCGTCCACAATTGCCATTCACTAAAGAGCAAACTCTTTCCAGTTGCTCCAACTGGGTATTCTCCAGGATAAATATTGGAATCCTTAACCCAACCAATTCCAAAAAGATATTGAATAACAAAAGTTATAATACAAATCGTACATATCGCTTTTACAGGATTACTTGGAAATAATAGAGAATGTCTTTTCCTTTTATTAAAAGAAACTCCTACAGGATCATCAGATCGCATGTAATCTCTATCTCCGATTCCCACTTATATTTAGACCTTCATTAATATTTAATCATTCGAATGAAGCACAGTGGAAGATACTTGTCGAATTTGCTATGATTGACGCTCTAGACATTTTAAGATCATCAGTATACTCTCAAAAAAGCATATATAGCTTTAGGCTTAATGAAATTATTTATTCTCATTACAATCTATTTATTATCAGTAACTTATATACAAGCTGATAAAAATGAGGATATTAGTAAACATCCGGCTACAAAAGTCACTTTTCAGTACTTAAAAAATGCAATGGGTCAAGATTGGGACGCCGCGGCTGCCTTAATTGAACCTCAATCTTTGGAAAATTTAAAAGCTCGATATATATTAAAAATTAAAGCATCAGCAACTTTTGATGAAGAAATTGCTAGAGTCAGAAAAGTTGATTGTTCTAATTTAAGAGAGGTTCAAAGCTTAAAACCAGTTGATTTCTATGTTCGTTATCATAAAGGAGTTCAACAAAGATTTAAAATTGATCAATCAATTCTTGATAAAATCCTTGAAAGCCTTGCCGTTAAATTACTTAGTTTGGCAGAGGATAAAGTAGGTGAGAATCAATACTGTCATATCTTAGTAAGAACTAGACATTCCAATGGTGATAAACAAATCTCAGCTCTTGATCTTGTTTCATTAATCAAAATCAATGATTCTTGGAAAGTTACATTAAACGCTCAACAACCTGTCGTTAAAAAGGTCGAAGCCCCCCCAAAGTAGGTGAGGGATTTGTTGTGCCAGAGATTTTAGATTCTGCCAATAAATCCCCTAAAGAAACAATTTCAAAGCCTACTCCTGAGCCTACTCCTGAGCCTACTCCTGAGCCTACTCCTGAGCCTACTCCTGAGCCTACTCCTGAGCCTACTCCTGAGCCTACTCCCGAGCCTAACTCTCAAGAGAAAAAAAGCAGTAAAAGCTTTCTTGGTGGTTTAGAAATTCTATGTCTCTTGCTCGTTTTTGCCCTAGTCGTTTGGATGAGAATCAAAAAAAGCAAAAACCACCAAGATGATTAAGTTCTTTGCATCGAAAGCTTTGCCCAAATTACTGTCTAATTATTCTAACAAAACTTAATTGGCCCAAGAAAAAGGTTTATTATCAAAAATCACTCATCTGAAAGTATAAGTTAAATAACTTTGATCACGCCCCCGTGTTAAAAACCGCCTCTTTTATAAATTTAATCAATTTTTAAATAAAAATAATAATCAAAAACCTTCGCTTGTCTTAAAATTGTCAATTTTCGTTGAATTTATTTATTTATAGACGATTGTTTGCTCATAATTTCACAATTTTCGTAGAAACTTAAAAAATGGACGGCGCACAAGCACTTATAAAAACTCTCAGTGAACTGGGTATCGAATATGTCTTTGGCTACTCTGGAGGAGCAGCTTTACCTATTTTCGACGCTCTTGAAACAGTAGAATCAGACATAAAGTTTGTTCTTTCTCGGCATGAGCAAGGCGCATGTCATATGGCTGACGGTTACGCAAGAGCCACTGGAAAACCTGCGGTTGTTCTAGTTACTAGCGGCCCTGGTGCAGGTAACACTATAACTGGAATAATGACAGCTCATATGGATTCCATTCCTATGATCGTCATTAGCGGACAACAAGTGACTTGGATGCTCGGTAAAGATGCCTTTCAGGAAGCGGATACTTTCGGGTTAACCATGCCTGTTGTTAAACATAATTATTTAGTCAGAGAGACTAATGAATTACCGCGCGCTGCAAAGGAAGCATATTACATAGCGACAACTGGAAGACCTGGACCAGTTCTTATAGATATACCTAAAGATGTCAGTCAGAGTGAATTTACTGGAGATCTTGACCCTGAAATAGATCTTCCTGGTTACGATCCAAAAGGCGCTTTTAATATAAATAAAGAAGCCATCAAAACTGCAGCTGAAATAATCAGCCATTCAAAAAAACCAGTTATCTTGGCAGGACACGGAACAATGATTGCCCGTGCAGATAAGGAATTAATGGAACTAGCAACCACTTTGAATTGCCCGGTAACTTCTACCCTTTTAGGAAAAGGCGTCTTTCCAGAAACTCACCCTTTATCTCTTGGCATGTTAGGAATGCACGGAACAGCATATGCTAATAAAGCTATGGTTGAATGTGACCTAATCATTAACGTAGGATCAAGGTTCGATGATAGAATAATTGGTCAGGCTGATAAATTTGGGGCATCTGCAAAAATTATTCATATTGATATTGACCCATCAGAGATGAATAAAATGATTAGTCCAGATATTGAAATAATTGGAGATGCGAGAGCAGCGTTAGATGAGCTCAACAATGAAATTTCACCACTAGAAAACTTAGATTGGTTAAAAACTCTTGATGGATATAAAAAGAAATATCCTCTTTCATACAAAAAACAAGGTGGATTAAGAATGCAGCAGGTTTTGGATGAGATATACCAAATGACTGAAGGCAAAGCAATCGTCACAACAGATGTTGGACAACATCAAATGTGGGCTGCGCAATTTTATAAAAATGATGCTTCATACAACTGGTTAAGTTCAGGGGGTGCAGGAACAATGGGATTTGGATTCCCTGCAGCAATAGGCGCTCAATTAGCAAGACCTAATGATATTGTTATTGCCGTCGTGGGCGATGGTGGGTACCAAATGACTTTATGTGAACTTGCTACCGCTGCGCTTCATAAACTGCCTGTCAAAATCTTAGTTCTAAACAATCATTACCTTGGAATGGTAAGACAGTGGCAGGAACTATTTTTCGACAATCGTGAATCAGGAGTCGACCTTGAGGGTAATCCTGACTTCGTTAAACTTGCGGAAGCCTATGGTATAAAAGGCTTCAATATTAAACGGCCAGCGGATGTGGGTAAAATACTCGAAAAAGCTCTTACATATAATGAAGGCCCGTGTGTCATTAATGCTGAGTGCATAAAAACTGAAAATGTATTTCCAATGATCCCAGCAGGTGCGGCACTCGAGGATATGTTAACAGAGCCTCCAAAACACAAAATGGCTAAACCGGTTGGCTCAACCTAAAACAAAATTGATTAAATCAAAGTTTCACCATGACTCAGAAAATTGTCACTACTGATTCAAAGCTCCCACCTACACCAGACATTATAGGTGGACATACTTTGAGTATGCTTGTTAACAATCAGCCAGGAGTTCTTATGCGCATATGTCAGGTTTTTGCGAGAAGAGCATATAACCTTGATTCAGTTGTTGTATCGCATGGAAGAGACCCTCAATTTTCAAGACTTACTCTCGGAATAAGCGGTGACCCCTCCGGTCTCGAACAAATTATCAAGCAATGCAATAAGCTAATCGATGTCATCCATTGCTATGAACATCAGGAAAAGAATTCCGTAACAAGAGAATTGGCTTTGGTGAAAATCCTATGTTCTCCTGATCAGCGAGGTGAGATACTTCAAATCATTAAACATTTTAATAGTAAGACTGTTGATCTGACAGAAAAATCAATTATTGCAATGATTCACGGTGATTCTGATAAAGTAAATGCCGCGATCAGATTGTTATCCAAATTTGAAATAATTGAGACTGTTCGTACGGGTAAAGTTGTAATGGCTAGGGGAGAAGCCTCTACGTAAAACTAAACAACAAAAATCTTGATCATTGCTTAACCCTCCTTTCTGTTGTTAGGAGATTATGGGATTTGATAAATTAGGCCTATGCAAAAAGGTACTGAAAGGTATTAAGAAAGCCGGGTACGAGAAACCTACCCCTATTCAAGAAAAATC
This sequence comes from Verrucomicrobiales bacterium, assembly GCA_013911195.1. Lineage (GTDB taxonomy): Bacteria > Verrucomicrobiota > Verrucomicrobiia > Verrucomicrobiales > DEV007 > EC70. Next base: position 12,642 of record JACETS010000014.1, read on the forward strand.
TATTCCACTGGTGATTGAGGGAAATGATGTAATAGGGGCTTCCCAAACAGGAACGGGTAAAACAGCCGCTTTCGCTTTACCTATATTACACAAGCTAGAAAATCATGGAGAACTTCGATGCCTCATACTTGAACCTGTTAGAGAGTTGGCATCTCAGGTTTTAGATAATTTCAATATTCTTGGTAAAGAAACTAATTTGAAATATTTATTAGTTCATGGTGGCGTTGGTTATGGCAAGCAAATCGATGGTATAAAATCAGGTGTTGATGTTCTGATTGCTACACCTGGGAGACTCATCGATTTGATGGATAAGGGCATTGTAAAAATTGATAGAATAGAAATATTAGTACTAGATGAGGTGGATCGAATGCTCGATATGGGGTTCCTTCCGGATGTGAGGAAAATTGTAAAACGCACTCCAAGGAAAAGACAAACTTTGTTCTTTTCAGCTACAATGCCCTCAGCGATAGAAAGTCTTGCTCAGTGGGCATTAACAAATCCAAAGGAAGTAGAAATCGGAAAACGTCAAAGTGTAGCTGAGACTATTAGCCATGCCTTTTATCCAGTTGCCATTGGGCAGAGAGAGGAGCTTCTCATGGAACTTCTTAAGCAAACACACTTCAAAAGTGTAATGATTTTTACTCGTACAAAAAAAGATGCTGACAGTTTGGCCTCTAACATAAAAAAGCAAGAACCTGACTATTCTATTACTGTTATGCATTCAGACATTAGACAAAAGGATAGAGAAAAAGCTTTAGATGGTTTTAAAGATGGAAAATTCGATGTTATTATTGCCACGGACCTAGCCGCCAGAGGTATTGATATTAGTAATGTTTCTCATGTTATTAATTATCAGGTACCTGAAAATGCAGAAGATTATGTCCATCGAATCGGCAGAACAGGAAGAGCAAACCGCGAAGGAGACGCATTCACTCTATTATCTGCTGATGAATTAGACCATGCTAAGGCAGTTGAGAGCTATATTGATCAAAAAATTGAAAAACGAAAACTAGATAATTTCAATTATCAATACACAACTCTTCTAGATGAAGATGCGCCTACTCCTGAAAAATTAGCAAAAATTTTCAGATCTAAAAAAAGAGGTGGGAGCAGGAGAAGAAGACGATAAAATGAAAATCTTATCAATAGACCCTGGTTTGAGAAACACAGGGTTTGCTGTACTAGAAAAAAAAGAAAATCGAGATTCTATCAAGGCATTAACTTTTGGAGTAATCAAATCTCCAGCAAAACTTAATCAATCATCATGCTTGGTGAATATTAACGACGAGTTGAATGGTATTATTAAGGTTTACAAACCAGATGTGTGTGCTGTTGAGGCAGTGATTTATGTTCAAAGCTATAAAACCGCAATAACTTTAGGAGCCGCAAGAGGAGCTGCAATAATAGCTGCTGCTTCAAAAGGTATACCAATCTTCGAATATGCCCCTAAAAGAGTGAAGCAAGCAGTAGTTGGAAAAGGTGCTGCCAAAAAAGAACAAGTAGCCTTCATGATAAGAGCACTACTTTCTCTTGAGGAAACTCCTCAAAGCGATGCTGCTGATGCATTAGCCGTTGGCTTAGCTCATCTTTATACCTCGAAGGAAAGCCTTCAACATAGTACTAATGAAGGAAATATTTAACTCTGAGAAATTTTGTTTTTGAAGTGACGGGAAATAAAATTGAAAAACATTGGTTGGGCAGGATTTCTTATAGTGAGGGATTAGAAATTCAAAATAATAAAGTTCAATTAAGAATTGAAGGAGAGATAAATGATCAAGTCCTTCTTTTGGAGCACGAACCAGTATATACCATTGGAAGAACCAAAGATCATAGCAGCCTTCCAGATGAACCAGCTAGCCTTCCTCATCCCCTCTTTATCACAAATCGAGGAGGAAAGGCTACCTATCATGGACCAGGTCAATTAATTGGTTATCCCATTCTCGATCTCAAAAACTATAAGCAAGATCTGCACATTTATTTAAGGTCTATAGAAAATTCTTTGGTGAATACATGCCTTCACTACGGCATCAAAGCAAACACCAAGGATGGGCTAACCGGAGTATGGTGTAATAGTCGAAAAATAGCCTCAATTGGAGTTGGAGTCCGTCAATGGGTTTCAATGCATGGTTTTGCCATTAATGTAAATGGCGATCTATCTCCATTTAATGAAATCACTCCATGTGGAATCAAGGATGCAGAAGTAACGAACATTGAAAAAGAAACTGGAGCTAAAGTGAATTTACAAGAGTTCTCAGATAATGCTTTCAAATATCTTTCAGAGGAACTTTCAAAACTCTATAAAGTTCAATAATTAGATATCAATTGTATTCCACCGAAACTCTTAGGAATGTCTTATTTGTAGAGCCAACTGGTTCTTTCATTCTAAAAGTTAACACTTTAACAACATCCTCAATAAAAGTTTCTGAAACCATCACCATTTGATTGTTAGCATCAATCCAATTTTTCCCGTCAGTAGATAATTCTATAGTATATTTAAGTGCATTATCTGAATTACGCTGAAGAAACCTAAGACTTAAGTGCTCCTCTCCCTCTATAACAACTGAACCAAGTGTAGGTACAGCTTCTACAGAATTAAAGTCTATTAAATCCAATCCAAATGCATAGGTTAGAAGATTATTAATAACTTCACCTTCTTTCACAGCAAGCGGATTTATTTGTTCTCTATTCTTCATCCAACTAAGGAAAGGTGAAGTTGTTTCTATTCTTCCAGGCGATCCTCCAACAGAGAGACTAGCAGTCCAATTTAATGGATTTGAAAGGCCTCCAGAAGTGAGATCAAGCAATATCAATGACGTTCCATCCTGATCTGGTGATACCGGCCATGGAGCAGAATCATTATAATCAAAAGAAAAAACAACTAAACCCTCACTATCAGTAAGAGTAATTACCTCACCTCCATTACTTAGACTACCCTCGACCCATTCACCAATAATTAGGTTATCTAAATCTGATCCATACTTAGATTTGAATGCCTCTAAATTTTTGACTAATAACTTATATGAACCCGGTTCAATCGAAACTTTATCGATAACATATTCAGAAAATGGATCTCCATCAGTAAATCTAAATCCATCCAGTGCAATTGAGTCCTCACCCGAATTAAACAATTCAATAAATTCATATTGCTCTCCACCCTCAGGCTTATACATCAGTTCAGAAACCACCAAATCACCTGAATGAATTGATGCAGAGGATGGTAAAGACAATAAAACATAATCGAACATTACGTTCAGTTCTAATGGGGTCTGGGTAGCAGCGAACGGCCCTCCATCAATAATTTTACTACCTTCAGGAAGACTTAATCGATAAACTTCTTCAAACACGTTTTGAGGACGCCATTCAAAAACCAAATCATTCGCTTCTCTCCTTATCCGAATAACCATATCACTGGTCAGTTTATAGTCCGATGAAAATAAAGCCCCTGTTGTTGCAGCAGGAGTGACCTGAATAACAGATAACTGATTTCCAGATTTATTACCTAATCCATACCGAAAACGCATACCTTCGCGCTCAACCTCAACCATTAAACCTGTCATAAAATCACCAAATTGGAGACCATATAAATCGAGCTTTGTTTGAAGCATCCAATCTTCATTATCAGGCAAGTCTCGCTTCACCCATGGATGAATCGTTCCCCCCAAGCCTCCACCACCAGCACCTGCTGGCTGAGCCGCAATATCTAGTGTAGCTCCAACAACAACATCAGAACTTCCAGGGCTTGAGTTGTGAAGATCTATTGCAAATAAATTCTTCCCTTCAACCAAGAAACCTGACCCATCAATGGAGGTAATTGGTAAAAGTTTTTTCTCATCTCTGAAGGGAATATTGCTACTTGCTCGCGTTTTCCAATTTACTTCTTCAGGGTATGCAGGTAGACGAACTCTAGTTATTTCTTGTCCGTTTATCCAAAATCGAGCACCATCATCAAGGATAGCCTCTATATTTATCATCGAACCGATAGGATCGTCGTTGAATTCAAACTCTTTCCTAAAATAATAGGTCAGTAAATTATTTGAAGAATCTCTTTGTAAAGGAGTTTGAAGTCCAGGAGTTGGAAAAGTTCCAGTATCAACTCCGAAAATTCCAGCCCCAGTTGACCATCCAGAATCATCATATTCTAGAGTTGAAAAATCAGGACCAATATTTTCATTCTTATCATTATATTTCCATTCATCTGTCAATTTTATATAACTTTTAGCTTCAGGTAATTTAACATTAGGTAACCCTAGTGGAAAATCTCGGTATCCTGGAATTCTTATATGAAGCTGGCCCTCTAAAGTCTCAAGGTTATAAACAGCGCGTTCTGGAGTATTATCTTCAATATCTATGTTTTGTAACTCCCAATAATCATCCAAGTAGTCATCTTTAAATGAACTAAACCCTTGATCCCCGTAGACAACAATTTCTCTAGCTGTATTAGACTTACTCCCATCTTGGTCATTTATTTCGAGATTTAAAATATAACGCCCAGGTTTGGAGAAAGATATCATTGCCTTTGCTTGATTCGCTGAAATTGACGTGCCAGATTCTGGAGATAGAGACCAACTATAAACAATTTCTGTACCTTCAGGATCAAAACTTTCAGAAGCATCAAATTCAATAGACTCAGTCATCATTAGATTACGAGAAGATGGACTTGAATCCACTAAAATGACTGGTGGCGAATCTGCCCTCTTAGTAATTTTAAACTCTTCTGAATAAACTATTTTTCCTTCATGATTAACTCCCTCAACAATTAAATCATTCTGACCTTCCTTCAGTTTAATGCCACTAATGGTCCAAGCCGTAGTACTTGTCCATTCGCACTGAGTAGCAAATTGACCTGCAATTCGGATGTCATAAACGGTCGATGGGCTTGTTCCATTCAGGGTTAAATCTGAATTAGTTGTAGGTGAATTTCTCGTATTAATTTTAAAATCTGTCCTGAATGGACTTCCAATGAAATTCTGAGCAGCTCTTTCCCTTGATCTAAACCAATTCCTATAATGACTTGATGTCATAGAAATTCCAGTTCCGGCGACGGCCTCTGTCTCAAATTGCATCCATGCTTCAGTTAAGGCCGAATCTTTTGTTAACTTGGTTAAAAGCTCAGTTAAATAATAATTCAAATGCCTTCTTATATATGGCTTATCAAAATAAGTTCGAATTCCGCTTAGCCCTCCAAGAAATGTTTCTCCAGCATTGCCAAAAACCCTATCACCATCCCAATGAATCAACATCCATTTACCTCCCTTTGGTCTGTAAAAATAGGCGTTTTTACCTCGATTTAATGTAATTGTATCCCAGTCAGCATCGTATCCTCTAACAGCAGCGTTAATGCAAAGCATATCCCTATCAGCCATTCTATTGATTGATTCTTCATCAAACTTTCGAGTTCCAATGGCCTTAACGAATTCAATGAAATTACTGTAATCATAATCTTGCTCACGCGACCGCATCAACCATTCAGAATGATATTGAACTGGATTGTCACTGTTTTTGTAAGACCAGTCAGCATTTCTGGATTGCCTCGCATTACCATCATCACTCGTAAATCTCCACTCATCATCAACTCTCAAAAGAGTACCTTCGCTACCGTTCTCAAAATTTCGATTCATGAAATCATTCGAAATGGGTTCATGATTTTCTCGTAGTTTAAAGGCATCTCCGTTTACAACAAAATGAACGAACTCCATTTCATTTACAGGATGACCCAATTGATAGAGAAAATGACGAGCAATTCTATCATCATAAAATCGAGGAGTTCCACTTCCTTCAGATGTTCCAGAAGCATCGAACACATTTCTTCTTCTTTCCCTAAAAAGTCTATCACCAGGGAGCTTCCATTTACCGTGAGCTAATGAACTTCCTCCATCTCTGGTGAATGGACTTCCACTTTTACGTATTTCCGCATTGTAAAATATCTCATTTTCATTAGCGATAAAAGTGGCATTGAAAAAATGGTTAGACATACGAGGAAATTTGTAATCATAACTAGATCCACCACCCGAACTTAAAGCTCTTCTGTCATAGTTAGAAAGTATCAATCGTTCCCTTAAGAGATTATCTTTCATTTCTCTACCATCTACAATGAACATCGCAGGTCGCTCGGGTCCCAACTTTGGCATCATCGATATTTGATCATCTTTAGATGATACCTCGACATAAAACTGTGCAATATTTCCCTGTCTGTTATAATTAGAAAGAGTAGCTGTGTATACCTCATCATTAGCAACCAAATCCCCACCTGACGATCCATCATCATACATCGTCGTTGTACCCCAATTACCGTTGCCGTTCGAGGTATCAAGCCGATGCCTAACCCTGACATATTCTATCTCCGCCGAAGATTTTACTTTTGCAGTTATTTTAACTCTATCCGTGGGTTTTGGTACCGCTGGACTATGAAATACATCAAAAAGCACTGGAGCTGATGAACTAATGCTTTCAGAGTTTTTTGACCCCGGAGTCCCTAAATTATTTGGTATCGGAATGTGAAAAGAGTTACCAAACCCATGATCAAGCGTTTGCACTATTAATCTTGATTTACCCCAAACCCATCGCGCATCAAAAGTTAGTGTATAATTATCATCAAATGTAAGATTATTTAAGTCAACTTCTGCACGATTGGCTTTATTGTCTCCATGCCCATCTGAAACAAGATTCAATGTACCGTTATCAACAAAACTAGCCCAGTGCGTTCCTTGGCAAACCCACCCCTTAGCACTACTACTATCAGGAGACATGATATTAGGATTTTTAACAAGATTGGCCCCGCTTCCATTACGCTTGACTGATATATTTTTGATTTCCATATGAGCATCACCGACGAGATGCATATGTAATTCCTGTCCACTTGTGAGCGCCGACCATGTGACTCGGTCAAAAATATCCGTGTAGGTAAATTTTTGAAATTGTGCTCTACTTGATTCATCGCTATCAGCCCATGCTACAGGCGAACGGTTATCCATATCAGGATGCTTGAGTTCCATACTACTCCCATCCCCATCAGCCTTTTCAGGCCAATCCCCAGAAGGATAGTAATAAACTTCATCAACTAAATTTCCCAAATTATCTTCAATTCTAAGTAACTCTCCTGAATCTCTAAGCTGACCAGAAAAATTTCCGACCACTGGAATATCACCATAATTTTTTTTCATCCATTCTTCATTTGCAGCAACAACTAAATATTTACCAGCCGCTAAAATTGTTCCCTCAGGAAATTCAAAATTGATTCCATCTACAAATTCCCAACCACTCAGATTCACACTATCCTGACCTTTGTTATACAACTCAACAAACTCAGCCGTTCTTCCATCAGAAGGAGCGTCATACATAATTTCATTGATCACAATATCAGAATTATATTTCGGGTCATTAGGAAGCCCCTTTGTACTTCCGTCACCTCCATACCATTCCTTGCCGGGAGGAAAGGAATGAAAGGATTCCTCATCTAAATCTCTATCGAATGGGTGAGCATCTACAACGGTATCTCCTTGCAGAATAAAAAGATTAATATTCCCATTTTCCTCAACATCAAAATTAGAATCGAACGCTATATATCCTCCTGAATCAACTAAACCGCTAAGAGGAATTCTATCTGAAAAGTCCCTCTTAGATGCAACAGAAAAACCCTCCAAACTAACAGACTGTTGACCGGGGGCATGCAATTCAATCCAGTCCACATTATTATCCTCTCCAAAGTGAATCTCACTAAGAACCAATAAATTAGAGAGGTCTGGAGGAATCGTAGAAATCGCTACATCAGCCCCGAAAACAATATCAGAACTGCCTGATCTTTCATTGTGTATCTCGACAGCCAAAACATTTTTGCCAGTCTTTAGGTATCCAGTAACATCGGATTCCAAAATAGTTTTATATTTGGCCTCACCTCTTATACCTGGAGTTTGCCAATCAATTATTCCTGAGGGCATTGAATTTCGGCCAATCTCTTTACCATTCAAGTAAACAACAATTCCATCATCAAACAGTCCATCCATGATAATGTTGGCTGATCGAAACGGAATTCCCCATTCAAATTCTTTTCTTAAATAATAAGTATACTTTCCTCCTGTAGTCCATGGAGTCTGAAATCCTGGATCAGGCATCTTATTTGAAGCTCCTTCTTTGCCAAAAATTCCAGGCCCCTCATTCCATGCACTATCATCAAAATCTGGATTCCTCCATTCAGTTCCGTTATTAACCCCGCTTTGATCATACTTCCATACAGAACCAAGGCTGATTATTTTGTTAGTTTGCCCATCATCCTCTGCAGCCCCTGATCCAGGAGTCCCATCAGGCGCAAGACTAGCCCCCCAATTCTTCCAATAACTTGCTCCCCTATTCTGATTAATGAGCCTCAGGGTATGACCAGCTCCATCAGCGGCTATTGGCCACTTTCTTCCATCGTCGTTATACTCCACCTCAGCCATGGTAACACCATTCTTGTCCTCCAAAATAATACTCTCACCACCATTATCTAAGTTACCTTCCCAAGGCCCATATATTTTTGTAGAGGCGGGAATTTCATAAGCGTCCCTTAATGTTTTTTCGTCAACAGAGGAAAGCAAAATTCTTTCCCATTTTTTCAAAAATGTTTTGGAAGGATCAGCTTCATCAAAATCTGGAAATACATAGCCAACACCTTTAGTCATTTTCCATTTAGAGATATCCTTAGGAGTCGCTGTAAGATTATAAATTTCGATATATTCAGGTTTGTCACCTCTTGGGTTATAATTAATCTCACTAAAAACAACCTGCTCAGCCCGAGATATAAGGCTTAAGAATATAAGAAAAGAAAAACTTAAAACAGCAGACTTGAGGGTAGGTTTCATAACTGAGAGAATTTATAATGAGTAAAGATATGTTAAAATGATGGAAAAAAGCACATTTTTCAACCTTACATCTTAATGAGTAAGTCATTTTCATAGTAAATAAGTCGTGATAAGGTTTAAAAAGTTACTTTTCCCCATAACAATGATTCGCCTCATAACTATTTTTATCTCCTTATTCTATTTAGCTTCAACAGCAATAATGGGGAATCCGATCATCTCGGAATTCATGGCTTCAAATAGCACTGTTCTTCCAGACGAAGATGGTGATTTTTCAGACTGGATTGAAATTTCAAATCCAACAAACAATCCAATCGATCTTGGGGGATATCATCTAACTGATAATGCTGACGATCCAGAAAAATGGGCTTTTCCAAGAATATCTTTACCTGCAAATTCAAGCATTATCGTTTTCGCTTCTGGGAAAGACAGAACCGATGCAAAGTCCCCATTGCATACTGATTTCGAACTCAATGCAAAAGGAGAATATCTAGCTTTAATATCCAAGGATAATAAAAGTATTCTGACTGAATTTTCTCCAGTTTTTCCTACTCAAAACGAAGACCAGTCATATGGAACAAGTAGCTTTACATCCAATATACCAGAAAACTTTATAGCAAGCGAAAACAAGGCCCTATACCTTGTACCAAACAACGAAGATGCTCTACCCAATGACTGGAACCAATTAAATCCAACATTTGATCTAAGCACATGGTCTAGTGGAACAAATGGTCTAGGCTGGGAAAGTAATAACGGCACCTTAAATAGTCTAATCAGAACTAACATCCGAGACAAAATGAGAAGCATTAATGCTTCGGGGTTCTTCAGATTTAATTTCAATTTTGAGCCTGGAGACAGACAACTCAAAACCCTATCCCTCAAAACTAGAGTAGATGATGGATACGTAGCTTATTTGAACGGAACCGAAATAGCCTCTTTTAATTCTCCATCACCATTAACTTGGAATTCAAAAGCCCTTAGAACAGGGCGACCGGATTCAGATATAATTAGAAATCAATCTGAACACGATTTAACAAGCCAAATCAACTTGGTCAAAGAAGGAGAAAATGTTCTAGCGATACAAGCGATGAATAGTTCTGTAAGTGGCTCTGATTTTGTAATCGATATAGAACTTGAAGCAGGAATGGCTAAATCAGGACAACTTTATGCGGGATTTTTTGATAATCCTACCCCAGGAAATCCTAATTCAGAGGGTAATGCAGCAGGACCAATTATAGAGGAATATACCAAGAAACCAGAAAGACCAGAAGCTGGAAAAGACCTAAAAATTGAAGCTTCATTAATTGCTACAAACTCTCCAATCAGTTCGGTGAAATTATTTTATAGAACCATGTTTGATGAGGAAAAATCAACAATCATGACTGAAGCTGAACAGGGAAGTGGTAAATTCGAAGGCTTTATTCCAGGTTCATCATTTAATAATGCAGAAATGATACGCTGGAGGTTTGAGGCAATTGATGAACTTGGCTTTAAAACTTTAGAGCCTCCTTATCCAGACCCAAAAGACTCCCACGAATATGTTGGAACTGTGGCAAATGACCCAAGTGTTAATTCGAAACTTTCAGTCGTTGAAATGTTTTTACGAAGCCCTGGAGCCGCAGGAACCATCAATGGAACAAGAGGAGCCATTTTTTATCTTGGTGAACTTTATGATAATGTTCTTTTCACAAGACACGGCCAGTCTACTGGAGGCTTTGTTAAAAAAAGTTTCAACATCGACTTCAACCGAACTCAACGATTTAGATGGCATCCTGATGAGAAGAGAACCAAGGACATAGACCTCCTAACAAACTGGGCTGACAAATCAAAAGTCAGACACGTCCTGGCGTGGGAAATAATGCGAGAGTCTGGAGTTCATGCCCATTTTGCTTTTACGGTGAGAGTCCAACAAAATGGGGAGTTCTTCAGTACTGCAGATTTCGTTGAAGATGCTGATGACATTTATCTTGAAAGGGCAGGCCTTAATCCTGATGGGGCCCTTTATAAAGTTTACAGTAACACTCTTTCTTCAGGTGACAGCGGAAACAGTGGCGTTCAAAAGAAAAATAGGAAAAATGAAAACAATCAAGATCTCACCGATTTCATAAGAGGGTTAAATAATGGCAACACCGCTCAGCAGTGGGAATTTATTTATGATAATGTTAATTTACCAATGTGTGTAAATATGGCTGCTGCAAACTGTGTAATAAGGAACACAGACATGCACAGAAAGAATTGGTACATTTATAGAGACACAGGAAAAAGTGACGAATGGGCACTACTTCCATGGGACCTTGATTTATCGCATGGAAGGAAATGGAATGGTAGTGACACTTACTTCGATAATAAACTCTTTAGTACTGACGTCATAAGAGTGGGAACAGCCGTCAGCCTTATCCAGAAAATGTGGTCTAATCCAGAAGTTAATAAAATGATAATGCGAAGGATTAGGACCCTGACTGATAAATTTCTTAATCATCCAAACACCCCTTACGAAAATAGATATTATGAAAGACGGCTGGACGAACAACTAGCGCTAATTGATCCACCAGACATTTCACCATCTGATGCCAGACTTGACTTCATGAAGTGGGGTTCTTGGCGTCAGAGTAGCGGAAGCCCTATATCATACACATCCAATCATCCTGACATTGAAGACATGGCTGAAGGAATTGAGAGGTTTAAAAGCGAATATCTATTCGGCAGAAGGGCTTATATGTATGGAAGATCAGCAAATTTACCTGAGGCCCAATCAGGTCAAATTTCATACAACTTTAAAACACTCATTGAAAGTGGTGCTCCATCGAAAACCAAGATCCCTACTAATGAATCCGATGCCTTGACTTGGACAGATCTCGATTTTGATGATTCCCAATGGATATCAGGAAGAACCGCGATTGGATTTGACAGCAGTCCAAAATATAAACCTTTGCTCGGTACAGACACACGGGATGCTATGCGCAGAATAAACGCAACAGCATATATTAGAATTGGATTCAATCTAGAGGACCCTCAACAGTATCAAAAATTAAAACTATCAATGAAGCATGATGACGGATTCATTGCTTACCTTAATGGTCAAAGAGTCGCCGAAAAAAACGCTCCTGAGACCCCGATATGGAACTCTTCTGCCACCACTAATTCAGGAGAAGCAGACGTTAATGAATTTGAGGTGTTTGATATCTCCAAACATCTTAACAAATTAAAAGAAGGTGCTAATATTCTTGCGATTCATGGACTGAATGGCTCAACAGGAAGCAGCGACTTCCTCATAATGCCTGAACTGCACGCAGGAACAGCGGATTCAAATGGAAGTAACGAGCCCAAAATTGAATTTGGGGCCATTGAATTTAACCCTAACTCTTTTGATCAGGATGAAGAATTCATTGAATTAAAAAACACAAATGATATTGCAGTGGATATCTCTGAATGGCGGGTCACAAATGCCGTGGATTTGACAATTCCATCAGGAACAGTAATTCCGCCCAATAGCGTTTTATTTTTATCCCCTAACTTGAAAAAATTTAGAGCGAGGTCAGAGAGTCCTAGAGGAGGCGAAAGCCTTTTCGTTGTTGGAAATTACAATGGTCACCTCTCCAATAGAGGAGAAACCATCAAATTGCTTGATTCAAATGGTAGAGAAAATAACGCTATCACTTATCAAGGACAACCTAGTCTAGCTCAGTTGCAGCTGGCTATAACCAAAATACATTATCATCCAGAAGGAGATGGTCTCGCAGAATACATCGAATTAACGAATACAAACTCGGAACGATCTCTTAACCTTGAAGGTATAAGTTTTTCAGATGGAATTGATTTCAATTTTGATAATAGTTCAATTAAATCTCTAGCACCAAATCAAAAAATCTACATCGTCAGGGACAAACTGGCATTCGTTAATGCGTACGGAGAGGCACCTTCAATCGCCGGATCATTTGAAAATGGAACGGCCCTTAGTAATGGTGGAGAAACTATAAAACTTGAGGATTCGGAAAATGGAACGATTGCTGAAATCACTTATAACGACAAGGACCCTTGGCCTGAAAGCGCTGACGGAAAAGGAAAAGCACTCGTACTAATTGATCCATTGAATATGATTGATCCTGGAAATCCCGAAAACTGGTCAGCAATTGACCCTAATCCTGAAGCTGAAAGCAATGGTTTTATTGGTAACCCTGAGAGAGACAAAGATCTAGACGGGCTAAATGCTCTAGTTGAGTATGCGATTGGCACCAGTGATCAGTCCTATAATAACAGTCCCCCACTATCAGTAAATTTTGATAGTAACAGCATTCAACTCACTCATACAATTGATAAATCTGCTGCTGACGTTCAGTTGATTATTGAAACCACAGCAAACCTTGAAGAATGGGTTCAGATACAGACCTTAGGTGAAATAGATATTAAGGAAACCAACATAGGAGATGGGATTGTAAATAGAACGATTACTGTAACCAATCAAAACAAGAGCACCCTTACTCGACACTTTAGAATAAAAGTCGTTAAATAATCATCTTCATCATAAAGTTATGATCAATAACTTACTTAGAATACTTTTCTTCGTAGCACTTCTCGCTTCTTCTTCAGCAAAAACCAACATTCTATTT
>JACETS010000140.1 GCA_013911195.1 Verrucomicrobiales bacterium
TATCGAAAAATTAACAAGAATGGTAAAGTTACAAAAGATATAGCTTATCTAACAGCTGACCAAGAAGAAAACGAAGTCATCGCCCAAGCTAATAATCCATTAGATAATTCAGGACAATTTACTTCAGATCGGATTACAGCCAGATTTAGAGGTGACTTCCTCGAAATTGACCCTAAGGAAGCTTCCTTGATGGATGTTTCCCCAAAACAACTCGTATCAATAGCAGCTTCATTGATTCCATTTTTAGAGCATGATGATGCAAACCGGGCTCTCATGGGTTCTAACATGCAACGTCAAGGTGTGCCACTGCTTAGTTCAGAGTCGCCATTTGTTGGTACTGGTATGGAGGCCAAAGCTGCAAGAGACTCAAGAGCTGTCGTTGTTTCTGAGGGCTCTGGTAAAGTTGCCGCAGCTACAGCTGAATTAATTGTTGTTACCCCTACGGGTGAACTTCATGTGTCTGATCAAAAGTTTTTATCAGACCCTAGAAAACTTAAAAGTGAACCCAGCAAGGGAATCTATGTTTATCCTCTAAGGAAATTTATGCGTTCGAATTCTGGTACTTGTATAAACCAGAAACCTATCGTTTCAAAGGGTCAAAAAGTGGAAGAGGGAGATGTTTTGGCTGACGGTCCATGCACACAACAAGGCGAATTAGCATTAGGTAAAAATGTTCTTGTCGCTTTCATGCCATGGAATGGTTACAACTTTGAGGATGCCATTACAATATCTGAGAAAGTTGTTAAAGAGGACGTGTATACTTCTATTCATATTTCGAATTTTGATGTAGGTGCCAGAGATACAAAACTTGGACCTGAGGAGATAACTCGAGATATTCCCAATGTTGGAGAGGAAGCCTTATCAGATTTAGGTCCTGATGGAGTTATTCGTATTGGTGCAGAAGTGAAACCAGGAGATATTCTTGTTGGTAAGATTACTCCCAAAAGTGAAACGGAATTAGCCCCTGAAGAGCGTTTATTAAGGGCTATCTTTGGAGAAAAAGCTGCTGACGTTAAAGATACATCTTTGCGTGTGCCATCTGGATGCACTGGAATAGTCATGGATGTACGAGTTTCCTCTCGTAACGTTACCGAAAAAGAACAGATGTCCGAAGCTGAAATGAAAAAACAGCTTAAGAGTATTGATTCTGATCATAAGAAGAAGAGAGATGAATTGACTGATCAGCTCACTGAAAAACTCTCAGACATTCTTCTTGGTGAGAAAATTCCGTTAGACGTTGTTGATAGTAAATCTGGCGAGTTAATCATTCCCGCCAACAGAAAGATTACAAAGACTTTACTTCGTAAGCTTGCAGCATCTCACGGCTCAATAGAAATTGATCCATCTCCTATTAGAAATAAGATAATGGATATCATTTCCAGCTTTGCTCCCAAATTCAGTGATGTTGATTCTGAGAGAGAGAGATCATTGGATCGTATGGAAAGTGGTGACGAGGTTGATCCTGGTATAATTAAATCTGTAAGAGTTTATGTTGCTAGTAAGCGCAAGTTATCAGTTGGTGATAAAATGGCTGGTAGGCATGGAAACAAAGGTGTTGTCGCCAAGATTGTGCCTGAGGAAGATATGCCATTCTTGGAGGATGGAACTCCAGTTGATATTTGTTTAAACCCCTTGGGTGTTCCGTCTCGAATGAATGTTGGTCAAGTCCTGGAGACGCACTTGGGAGTAGCCGCAAAGGCCCTTGGCTTTAAGGTGGCAACCCCAATTTTTGATGGTATTCCAGAAACTAGAATTATTGATTATCTAAAAGAAGCCAAAGAAAAGGATGGATATAACTGGATAGGTCTTAATGGTAAATCACAACTTTACGATGGTTTAACAGGAGATCCTTTTTACCAAGAAGTGGTTGTCGGTTACATTTACATGTTAAAATTGGGACACCTAGTTGCTGATAAGATTCACGCTAGGGCGGTCGGTCCTTATTCATTGGTCACTCAACAGCCTCTTGGAGGAAAGGCTCAGTATGGTGGTCAAAGATTTGGAGAAATGGAGGTTTGGGCACTTGAGGCGTACGGTGCTGCTTACACCCTTCAAGAATTGTTGACTGTTAAATCTGATGATGTTCAAGGAAGGACTAGGATATATGAATCAATAGTTAAGGGAGACAACAGTCTCGAAGCTGGAACTCCAGAGTCATTCAATGTTCTCATTAAAGAAATGAGAAGTCTTTGCTTGGATGTCAAAGTAGGTGATAGGCCAATTGCTTCTGAGAGTGATGAGGATAGAACAAGTGCATAGTAAATAGAATAGATTAATAATTACAGATTTAAGACTTTTAAAAATCATGAGCGTTGAGTCCAATATCCAAGAGCTTTTTGGAGCTGATACCAAAGAATCTGGTTTCGATCAGGTAAATATCACTGTTGCTGCTGCCGATACTATTCGCAGTTGGAGTTATGGTGAGGTGAAAAATCCAGAAACTATAAATTATAGAACATTTAAACCAGAGAAAGGTGGACTTTTCTGTGAGCGAATTTTTGGTCCAACTAAAGATTGGGAATGCGCTTGCGGAAAATACAAAAGGATTAAGCATAAAGGTGTAATATGTGATCGCTGTGGAGTTGAGGTGACTTTGTCTAGAGTTCGCCGAGAAAGACAGGGTCATATCGAACTTGCTGTTCCAGTAAGTCATATTTGGTTCTACAAGTGCATGCCTTCTCGCATCGGTTTGATGTTGGATATGAGTGCAAGAATGCTCGAACGAGTCATTTATTATGAGGATTATATTGTCACGGATCCAGGTAATACTCCTCTAGAATTGGCTCAACTTTTAACAGAGCAAGAATTGCGTGAAGCCGAAGAAGAATTTGGTGAGGACAGCTTTAGAGCTGGAATGGGTGCAGAGGCGGTACGCGATCTTTTAGCCGGTATTGATCTCGTAGCTTTAGTTAAAGAACTCGAGGACGCGATGACAAAAACTCGCTCAAAGCAGGTTCGTAAGAAACTCTCAAAGAGACTTAAATTAGCTCAAGGATTTGCGAGTAGTCACACAAGACCAGAATGGATGATATTAGAGGTTCTTCCTGTTATCCCACCAGATCTAAGGCCTTTAGTTCCATTAGAAGGCGGAAGATTTGCTACTTCTGACCTTAACGATCTTTATCGTCGTGTTATCAATAGAAATAATCGTTTGAAAAACTTACTTCAGCTTAAGACTCCTGAAGTAATTATTAGAAACGAAAAAAGAATGCTTCAAGAGGCAGTAGATGCTCTCTTTGATAACGGTAGACATGGTCGTGCAGTTACTGGAGCAGGAAATCGTGCCCTGAAGTCACTTTCTGATATGTTGAAAGGTAAGGGTGGAAGATTTCGCCAGAACTTGCTTGGTAAAAGGGTCGATTATTCTGGTCGTTCAGTTATCGTCATAGGTCCGGAACTCCAGCTTCATCAATGTGGATTGCCTAAGAAAATGGCTCTCGTTCTTTTTGAGCCGTTTATCATCAGGAGACTCAAAGAGTTGGGTTATGTACATACGGTGAGGTCTGCGAAGAAAATGATCGAAAGAAAAACTCCCGAAGTTTGGGATATTCTTGAGGAAGTTACCAAAGGTCATCCAGTATTATTAAACCGTGCTCCGACTCTTCATAGATTATCAATACAGGCATTTGAGCCTGTTTTGATCGAGGGTTCTGCTATTCGTTTGCATCCTTTGACTTGTTCAGCTTACAACGCTGACTTTGACGGGGATCAAATGGCGGTTCATGTCCCTCTATCAGTTGAAGCTCAGATGGAGGCAAGACTCCTGATGTTGGCTCCTAATAATATATTTTCACCTTCAAGTGGAAGGCCGATTACAACACCATCACAGGATATAACATTAGGAAGTTACTTTCTAACTCACCATCGACATCATATTACTTACAAAGATGATGATGGTAAAAGAGTCCCACTTTTTGAATCTACTACAGAAGTTGAGTATGCAGTTGCGGAGCGTGCACTTTCTCTTCACTGTAAGATTCGGTTGGCAAATCCAGACAGAGGAAAAGATACAATTTATGGCGATCCTGATTCCGTAACAATAGAGACCACACCAGGTCGAGTTCGATTCAACGAAATCTGGCCAAAATGTGAAAATGAAGCTGGTAAATCTCTTGGTTTTATAAACGAGACTATCGCAAAGAAACAACTCTCTGATATTATTTGGAGAACTTTCCAAGTTGCAGGACCTAAAGGGACTGTAAAAACTTTGGATCTTCTAAAACAGCTTGGTTTCAAAGAAGCCACAAGAGCTGGTGTTTCAATTGGTATTACTGACATGGTAATTCCAGATGAAAAGCAAATTGAGCTTAAGAATGCTTACAAGCAATTAGATACAGTTCAGAAACAATATACTAAGGGTATTATTACCGATGGTGAGCGATACAATAAGGTTATTGATATTTGGACGGCAGCTGGTGATAAAATAGCTAGTGCATTATATCGTACGCTCGAATACAACGATGGTAATGAGGTGGCTAATCCTCTTTATATGATGGTTGATTCTGGAGCTCGTGGTAATAAACAGCAAATTAAACAGCTGTCAGGTATGCGTGGATTGATGGCTAAGCCCTCTGGAGAAATTATTGAAAGACCAATAACATCAAATTTCCGAGAAGGCTTATCCGTTCTAGAATATTTTGTTTCTACGCACGGTGCTCGAAAGGGTCTTGCGGATACGGCTCTTAAAACAGCGGATTCAGGATACTTAACTAGAAAATTAGTTGATGTTTCACAGGATGTTATTATTACCGAACATGATTGTGGTACAACTCAAGGTATTACAGTTTCTTCAGTGTATGAGGGAGACGAGGAAGTTGTTGAACTTGCCACAAGAGTTTATGGGCGTACAAGTTGTGAAAAAATTACTGATCCTGTTACTCAGGAAGTTATTGTTGAAGTTGATCAACTGATTGATGAGGCTACTTCTTTAAAATTGCAAGATATTGGGCATGAAAAAATGCGCATTCGCTCGGTTCTTACTTGTGAATCTTCAAGGGGCTGTTGTGCTATGTGTTATGGATTGAATCTTGCTAATGGAGAACCTGTAGAAATAGGACAAGCAGTTGGTATTATTGCAGCTCAATCAATTGGGGAACCAGGAACTCAGCTGACTATGCGGACTTTCCATATTGGAGGTGTTGCGCAGCAGGCATTGAAGCAACCTGTAATTCATGTTGGTCATAACGGAACAATTCGATACAAAGATTTGAGAACAGTAGAGTCACTTGATGGAAAGTTTATTGTTCTTAATAAGAGTGGTTCATTAGCTCTTCTTGACGACAAAGGAATGGAGCTTGAATCTCATCCTTTGGTTATTGGAACAATTATTGATCCAGCTGATGGAGCAAAAGTTTCTCGGGGAGATCAAATTGCAACGTGGGATCCTCATAATGTTCCAATTATTACAGAAAAAGGAGGTAAGATTGAGTTCCGTGACATGATATCAGGAATTACTGTTAAGAAGGAAAAGGATGATGCAACGGGAGTCGAAGGAATGGTGGTTATTGAACACAAAGAGGATCTACACCCACAAATTGTTATAACAGACCCTGATACTAGCGAAATACTAGCTAGTTATTCGGTTCCTACAGGTGCACACCTTTCTGTTAAAGATAAAGAAAATATTCAAGGTGGTGCTTTGCTTGCAAGAACGCCTAGAAAGGTTGCTAAGACGAAAGATATTACTGGTGGTCTTCCAAGGGTTGCTGAATTATTTGAGGCTAGGAAACCAAAAGATAATGCAGAAATTGCAAAAATTGATGGAGTCGTTGGTTTTGATGGAATGTCTCGAGGTAAAAGAAAACTTATAATTACCAACCCTGAGACTGGTGAAATAGCCGAACATTTAATTCCGAGAAATAAGCACATAACTGTTTACGAAGATGACGTTGTTAAAAGAGCAGATCTACTCACAGATGGACCTGTAGTCCCTCATGAAATTCTGGAGATTTTAGGTACTCATGCTCTTATGGAGCATCTCGTTTTCGAGGTGCAAGAGGTTTATAGACTCCAAGGTGTTGAGATTAATGATAAACACATTGAAATTATCGTTAGACAGATGCTTCGAAAAGTTCGTATAACCGATCCTGGTGATACTACCTTTTTATGGGGTGATCAGGTTGAAAGAACTGAATTTATCCGCGTCAATGAAGAGATCGAAGAGCAAGGAGGTAAGCCTGCAGAAGGTGAGCCAGTGCTACTTGGTATTACTAAGGCATCGCTAGAAACAGAAAGCTTTATTTCTGCTGCAAGTTTCCAAGACACAACCCGTGTTTTAACTGATGCTGCAACTCTAGGGAAAAGTGATCTTCTCAAGGGCTTCAAGGAAAACGTTATAATGGGTCACCTCATACCAGCAGGTACTGGATTCGGGACCAAAAGAAAAATATATCCTCACGAAACGGTTGCACCGCCTGAGCTTGAAGCGAGTGAATCGGAGGAAGTTTCTGAAAATTCCGAGAACCCCGAGAGCGGTGGAGAAGAGCTTCAGCCTATTGAAGCATAACATTTAATTATAGATTATATTAGCTAGGCTTTCGTTCTCGGAAGCCTAGCTTTTTATTTACAGAGCAATTTCATTTTTCTAGAATTGAGAAATGATTTTCAATCTATTGCAGAAGTGACCCTTTCCGATAAAGAT
>JACETS010000141.1 GCA_013911195.1 Verrucomicrobiales bacterium
TTCTGAAACAATGAGAGTTAAACTTGCCAATGCAGCTGTATCGACGTCTGGTAATGTGGAGCAGTTTATTCAGATCGGTGGTAAAAAATACTCACATATTATTAACCCAAAAAATGGGTTAGGACTAACAACTAACCATGCCGTTGTTGTCATCTCAAACAAAGGTAGCATGTCAGATGCTTTAGCCACCTCTATCAGTATTCTTGGTAAGAGCGGATTGAAAATTTTGAATCATTTTCCTAACACAGAGGCTGCAATCATTGATCTCAATGATAATAAAGTTATAAAAAGCCCAAATTTTAACAAAATTTCGAAGTAAATTGTATCTACATCGTGGCAAAAAAGCGTATTATTAAAACATCTTACCAATGTTTCTTAAGACAATAGATAAAATCATCGTTATTCTATTTTCTATTCTTACTCTTTTAGTAACAGCCAAATCACAAACTCAGATCAGTAAGGTCTCAAAAACTGCGAATGGTTTAATCAACCTACATTTTTCTCTTTCTGACGAACTTTATGGAGTTCTATATCGAAGCAATTCACTAGGAGAAACGGGTAATCCTGTCTCCATGATTAATGGAAACAACAATAGCGTGGAGCTCAGTGATGAAATCGGAAACCTAGAGAAGGGCTTTCTGAGAATCAAGACTTACCGGAAATCTGATTCTTTGGATATTGATAATGACGGTATTCCAGACACAACAGAATTAGATACTTTGGGGAGAATGAACCCTCTCAACCCTGCTCCGCCAATAAGCATATCAAGCGGCAGTCAATACGTTCCTAACAAAGAAGCGTTTAACACCCTTTCACATAGAGACAACTTTCCCGGATCTAAGGATATCAGTGAAGTTAAATTTTTGATCTTTGACGTCCACACCGACTCCAAAAAACTTTATTTAATTAACAGCAAACGCTACGACTACCATTTCACTTTTAGTAGAGATGCAGTGGGAAGGTACAATGATAATGCCACCTTTAACAATCACTCCTACTTTACTAACACAAGAAGAAGAAACGTCGCTGGTAGTATCGTTTATCATCCAAATCATATTTTAAAGAATGGTTCTAAAGGTATCTACACAATTGAATTTTGGCCATCAGACCCAGTTGCTTTCAAATATGTGCAAACCGCCTATGAAATGATTATTGCAGCCATGCCATTTTTAAGAGGAAAAGTGGCCTACCATCCTTCAAGCGAAACTCAAAGATCACTTTATTTCAATGAGACTAATGAATACAGAAATTCACGCGTCACTGTTATAGATACTAATGAGCTCATGGGCAATATCACCTATAACGCTTTAAATACAGGAGAAAGCTATGGCAGACTAAAATTAATATCCGGATCTCAAAATATTTCTTTCAGAGATATCGTGATTCTTGAAAACATCCCCAATGAGATCACTCACGTTGCAGGAATTATATCAGAACAAAATCAAACTCCCCTATCTCATATCAATTTAAAAGCGAAACAGAACGGGACACCCAATGCGTTCCTAAAAAATGCGGCTAACGATCCAAGGGTTGCACCTTTTATAGGTAAAAATGTTCACCTGAAAATAGGACCAGACAACCTTGAAATACGAGAAGCCTCGCAAAATGAATTAGACAGCTATTTTGAAAAATCCCGTCCTAATAATATCTCATACCCAAAAAGAGATTTGAAATATGTTAATATTAGAAGTTTTGCAAATCTCAGTTATCCAATGTTCACGGCCTACGGGTCCAAAGCCGCGAATTTGGCAGAATTAAAAAAAATACTCCCTTCGGTAACACCTGATGGTTATGCGGTACCTTTCTATTTTTATCATGAGTTTATGCTTCATAATGGTTTTTATTCTGAAGCCACGCAAATGATCAACGACGAACTCTTTCAGAAGTTTCCATCTGTAAGAGAAAAACGCCTAAAAGAATTCAGAAAAAGAATCAAAGATATTGGAATATTGCCAGGCTGGATGCTTGAAAAACTCAGAGCCATGCAGGATTCCTTTAAAAATGGAATCACCCTAAGGGCTCGATCAAGCACCAATAATGAGGATCTTCAAGGCTTCAATGGAGCCGGCTTATATGAATCTTATAGCCATTATCCTGATGAGGGCCACTTTTCAAAAACGGCAAAACAAGTATGGGCTGGTCTATGGACCTATCGTGCCTTTGAAGAAAGAGAATTTTGGAAAATTGATCACCTCACCGCTTCCATGGGGATACTAGTTCATCCTAATTATAAAGACGAGCTCGCTAATGGTGTCGGAGTAACAAAAAATATCTACATCCCCGGACCTGGGTGGGATGGGCACTACATCAATGTCCAAAAAGGTGATGACCTAGTAACGAACCCTTCCCTTGGATCGGTTCCCGAAGAATACATTATCGCAAACTTAGGGTTTGGCTCAAATTATGAAATTCAATACATAAGAAATTCTAATCAAATACCTAATGGAGAGAGGATTCTAAGAAGAAATGAAGCATTACGACTGAAAGATTATATGGATTCAATACACAATCATTTTAAAGGCCTATATCGAGGAAATTCATCATTCGCAATGGAAATAGAATTTAAGGTTATCGAGGGCAGAAAAATTATTATTAAACAAGCAAGACCCTGGGTTGAATAAAGAAGTATTATAGGAATAATACTCGACTTTTTTTCTCTAAATATTTGAAAAAAACCTTTCAATTATCATAATTTTAGATGAACTGATAGTAGTGAAAATCAAGGATGCACTAAACAGTCAAAAATCCATTAAAGAACTAAAAGTTCAGGGGTGGGTAAGAACTAGAAGAGACTCTAAAGGCTTTTCATTCATCTCAATAAATGATGGCAGTTGTCTTGCTAATATTCAAGCGATTGCAGACGAAGGAATTCCTGGTTTTGAAGACATTCAGGACGCCACAACCGGTGCCTCTATCATCGTCGCAGGTGAATTGGTTGAATCTCCGGGCAAAGGACAATCCTGGGAAATAAAAGCCAGTAAGATTGAAATTACAGGTCTTGCAGATGAAAGCTACCCTCTACAAAAAAAAGGGCACACTCCAGAATTTTTAAGGCAGATCGCACACCTAAGGCCCAGATCTAATCTATTCGGCTGCGTTTTCAGAACCCGCTCCAGATTAGCTTATGCTATCCATAACTTTTTTCAGGATAAAGATTTTGTTTATGTTCACACCCCAATAATCACTGCTAGTGACTGTGAAGGGGCTGGTGAAATGTTTAAGGTGACAACACTAGATGGTAATGAAAAAAATCCAGAAAATGATTTCTTTGGAAAGCCAACCTTCTTGACTGTCAGTGGTCAACTCGAAGTTGAGACGTTTGCATGCGCTTTGTCTAATGTTTACACGTTCGGTCCTACCTTTAGAGCAGAGAACTCAAACACCACAAGGCACGCTTCTGAGTTTTGGATGATTGAACCTGAAATGGCCTATTGCGATCTTTTTGGTGACATGGACCTCGCCGAAGAAATGATACAATATCTTGTAAAAGATATAATGTCGAATTGCTCTGAGGATCTAGAACTGTTTTCAAAATTTGTTGATAAGGAATTAGTCAACAGGCTCAATTCGGTATCTGAAAATAAATTTGAACGTATCAGTTATACCGAGGCAATCAAAATTCTAGAGGACTCTAAAAAGACATTCGAGCATCCAATTGAGTGGGGCGTTAATCTACAAACTGAACATGAACGATTTTTGACCGAAGAGCACGTTAAGGGTCCCGTTACGGTTTTCAATTACCCTAAATCCATTAAACCGTTTTACATGCGTGCTAATGATGATGGGAAAACCAGTGCTGCCATGGACCTTTTGGTACCTGGCATAGGAGAAATCATTGGAGGAAGTCAGAGAGAAGAACGTCTTGAGGTACTTCTAAATAATATGGAAGAGCACAATATCTCCAAAGAAGATTATTATTGGTATTCAGATCTGAGAAAATACGGCACAGTTCCTCACTCTGGTTTTGGACTTGGGTTTGAGAGAATGCTAATGTTTGTGACTGGGGTCGCCAATATACGAGATGTCATTCCTTTTCCAAGAACACCCGGCAATGCTGATTTTTAAATAAATGAGAATCGTTGCCTTATTTTTAATATTTAGCCTGTGCTCGGTATACGCCGAACCAATTCGCGAAGGCTCCGTTGAAGTCGAACTTGTCAACTCCGTGAGTTGCGTTGCACCCGGTGAAACTATAGACATAGCCCTAAGAATTAAACACAATACAGGGTGGCACACTTATTGGAAAAGCCCTGGCATAGTGGGTGTGCCAACAGGAGTTGACTGGAAATTACCTGAGCACATTGAGATAAGTGACATCAAATGGCCTCAACCCAAAAATGTGAAAATGGGTCCTTATAATGCCTATGGATACACAGGAGAAATATTTCTCATAATGAAATTAAAAGTATCAGAAAAGGCTTCTTCTGACTCTGATCATTTATTAAAAGCAAGAGCAAGTTGGATGTGCTGCTCAAAAACTTGTCAACCGGGCTTTGCTGACCTGACGCTACCATTAAGTATATCAAATCAGAAAAAACAATTAACTAAATGGTCACCTTTGATTGAAAAATCTAAGGGGACTTTTGCCATACCTCTTGAGGGATATAAAACTGAAGCTATTAAAGCTGGCAAACGACTAGTTCTCAATCTAACTCCAATTGATAAAAAACAGGTTAGGTTTACCAAATCAATTCAATTTTTTAGTGCAGATGGTCTTATTCACTCAGATGAAAAACAAATTGTTAAAAGACTTAAAAATGGAGTAATCCAATTTGATATGGTTATTTCTGAATTTGGCCCGAATGATCAAGAAACATTAGAAGGCATTTTATATACAAAAAAAGGATATGATGAAAACTCAAAAATTAAGCCCTATCTTGTAAAGGCCCCTATCAAGAGAAAATCATAGGGACTATTATACCTCCGCTTTAATTAAATATAAAACTTGATCATCAAGTCCAAAATTACCTATATAAATTACCTTTAAGATCAGCCGGAGTAGCTCAGGGGTAGAGCAATTCATTCGTAATGAATAGGTCGTCGGTTCAATTCCGACCTTCGGCTCTCCTTTTTTGAAATACTTAGATTAATAAAATATAAATCTAGCCATTCTTTTGAACTAACAAACACCCCATCAATTGAATATTGAATGTTTCGTTAGAGCAAACTAGAGTATTAATCATACTAAGCATCATTGTTGAAATTCAAAATGACCCAAGAGTTAGAGTTACTTGATAAAAAAGAATTAGCTACTCAGTCGAAACGCGGTCTTGTCATTTCCGATCTTCACCTTTTTTCATCACGTTCAGATGGATTCAATCTAATGGATGAAATTTGGAATGATTTGAGGAAACTCGATGTTTTAGTTCTAAATGGAGATATCTTTGATTTTCGTTGGAGCCAATTAACTTCAGAAGAAGAGACAATAAATGAGGCTCTTAAATGGCTTAAAAAGGTCGTCGAAATTTCAGATGACATTCAAATCCATTACATAATTGGCAATCACGATTGCATAGTGGATTTCACCAAATCGATAAAAGAATTTTCTAAGAATTATCCACATCTGGAAATTCATGACACACAACTGCTACTAGATAGGTTGTTATTTATACATGGCGATTGCACCAACTGGAATATGAGCGGAAGCGATTTACTTCGCTTTCGTGATTCATGGAGCCAGAAAAAAATGAGCCCCCGTTCACATCTTTATCTATATAATGTTATGGATAAGCTTGGTATCAGCAAAGGGTTCCACAACTGTTATTATCCTAGATCTGTTACAGTAAAGCGTGTTGCCCATCACCTAGATACAATATTACCTGATTGGCGCAATGCGATTGACGATTGTTATTTTGGACATACCCACCTTCCTTTCAGTGACTATTCTCTGGAAGGCGTACGCTTTCATAATACGGGATCAGGCATACGCGGAATGAAATTTCTTCCCTTACATTTTCAAATTAATCCACCTTCTAACTAAATAATAAAATAGAACGAATTATGACTCAAGACGGTGAAAAGCAGCAAAATCTAAAGTCCGAAGACAACTCTGAACCACATGGTGTTAATTGCTATTCTGATGGTGAAGGCAAGTTCATGGAGTGGTCGCAAAGCTTACGTGCGACTTTGTTCAATCCCCTACTAAAGGTTCTTTCTAAGCTTGGCTTTACAGCCACTCATATCAGCATTCTTTCATTAATTACAGGTTTAGCATTTTGCCCATGCTTCATATTGATCGATCAGGCTTTTGCTTTTGTTTTACTTTTTATTCATTCATTACTTGATGGTCTAGATGGACCCCTTGCACGATACCGAGGCACTGCTTCCAATCGTGGATCCTTCACTGACACTATGGTCGATCAGATAGTTGTAACCATCACCGCGATAACGATGATATATACTCAACATGCTGGAATATGGGAGGGTTCGCTTTACATATTTTTTTATGCTGTAGTGGTGGTTTTTGCCTTCGTCAGAAATGCACTTGATGCACCCTATTCTTGGCTTATTCGACCAAGATTCATTATATATATCTGGTATATTATTGAAATATACTGGTGGGAAGGTTCGCTTAATTGGGCGCTGTCGATAGCTGCCGGAATTCTAGCGATAAAATCATTAAC
>JACETS010000142.1 GCA_013911195.1 Verrucomicrobiales bacterium
AAATACTCCTCATAAAGGGCCTCCTCCACATCTTCAGATGAATTATTTTCCATCTCAATCGCACGATGTAGGGCTTGACTGGCTGGGTTGGATTTTCCTCCCAGTTCAGATTTTGCTAATTGGAAATCACCCTTTTGAATGGCATCTATAACTCGTCTCAATCTGGCAGGTCTTAGTGCCCGGATTCGAAGCAGTTGTAACCATTTCAAAAAGGCAGCTGTTAAGGCTAATGATCCAATCAAAAGAATAGGGAATATCCATTTACCACCTTTTTTAATATGATCAAAAATATTGCCATCACTTTCGCTAAGAGCTGAGGCCATTCCCATAGTAGGATCCAACATAATAGAGGTGCTTTCTCCAGCACCCAATTTTTGAACCTCATCAACTGTTGCTGTTCCAGCAATAATTTGAGACCTGAGTTCCTTGTTGGTATTTGTTAAACCAGCAATTTTCTTGTCTTCGGAGACAAACCAACTTACGGGACCAGCTTCAACGAAAATTCCCTCTCTCATAACGCCATCATTATCAAGTGCTGATCCTTTGAAGGTAGAAGGTGACGTGAGTCCATTAATACGCTCAACGGCATTTTCCAAAATCTTAAGTTTTGAGTCCAATCCATCGTCAGAAGCCTTATCTGCGGATAACATTAAAGATCGCATTGAGTCGGCCTCAGCAACGCTCATTTGAGCTTCAAAATTTCTTCTAAAGTCAGTTAATAAATTTTCAATATAAACTGACTGCTCCCTCCATAGACGGACCTCAGAAGATAAACTGGATAAATCATGGATCAGAGCATCCCGCTCTTGTGAAGCCAACTGAGAACGTCTCCTTTTGTCACGAAGCTCAGCGGCAATTTTTTCTGTCTCTTCAGCCAATTTTGGTCTCTCATTGGCAATCATTTGGCGCAGCTCACTGAGCTCACTCATTTCTAATTTAATGTCCTGATTAATGTTATCAAGAGCTGACTTATAGTCAGCTTCTTGAGCATTCGATTGATGGATCAAAATGCAGATAATAATTAATATATTAAATATTTTGATCATTCTTATTAATCATTACCACGAAATTTAAAAGGCACATAGTCCGGCGCTTTTTCCTTTTGATACATTTCTAAGGCCTCTATCAAAGGTTGTGCCACTTCTTTATCTTCGGTCCACTTCCATCCATCCTCGTAAGCTTTTCCAAAACCTGAATTTTTACCATTCTTACTTACGTACCAGGCTCCAGAAAAACCAAGATAGAGAACTTGAACCTCAACGGTCTTCTGGTCTTCAACATCTCGAATCTCATTGCTAACGGTCATTGTATTGCCAAAGTCAGAAGCTGCACTCAATATAGCTACGGTGTCTCTAAGCCTATCTTGCAGTGAGCTTTCATTTCCTTGGTCACTAATCCTCTCAACCTCATTTTTGACTTTTGAGAGCAAAGGACCTGGAAAAATATTTAGTTTGTTGCGTAATGAGCTTTCAATGGCTATAACTCGCTGCTCAATGATATCTCTTTGATTTCTGAGTTTATCCTGTTCAGCGAGTAATTCGGCTTTTTTGTTCGTGGCATCACTCAGTCGCTCTCCGGCCGCTTTGATGAGGACATCTATCTGCTCAATCTCTTTTAGCCGAATCTTATTCAGGGCCTCCATATTGCTTTTCTGCTCAGCCCAATCCGCTTTTTCTTTACCTCTTAATTTCTGGGTTTCTACCCATTGCCGAACCTTCTCCTGCAACAAAAAAGACGGTGACACCTTTTGGGTGTCACCGTCAGTAATCGTTTCCTGTGTCTGAGCTGCCGTTGCGAAAAACAACAACAAGAAAACAATTAGGATTAGATCATTTGTGTTTCGTTTGTTTGATATACTTAGTATATGTTTTACCATTGCAGCTCAAGCCCGATGTAGAATTCCCTAGGAGCATTTACTCTAGGTCCATCAGGAAGTCTACTCACAGTAAAAACTTCGTCGAGCACATTATGAACACCACCAATAACTTTTGCAGTGTCACTGAGCTTATAATGCGCAGATAAATCAAGAATGAAACCTCCATCGACCTTTCCTTCACGGCCGTTAGATACTTCTATATTTTTAGCAGAAGCGTACATATCAGATGTATAGGATCCAATAGCATTTAGCCCCCAGTTTTCAGCAATAAGTCCTGCTCCAACAGAGAGTTTCCACTCAGGAACGTAAGGAATAGTAGCACCAGGCTCATCAGCAGCTAAGATATCAGCCTCACCACCCTCAGAGAGTGGAGCTGTAAGCTCAGCATCTGTGTATGTGGCGCTAACAAATAAAGGAATCTGAACAGAACTATCAGCATTGGCTGTGTAGGCCTGAAGGAATTCAATTCCCTTAACCTCTGCTTCACCAGCATTTGTTCCGTCTAATCCGAACTCAGTCGCAAGGTCACCAAGACCTGCATTTGATCCAGTAAGACTATCGTAGTCACTCAAGAAGGCAGCAATTTCAGTCGCTGCACCACCGTTTTGTGTTCTAAGTCCAAGTTCATAGCCAGTGCTTTCCTCGATATCTGTTCCACTCTTAAGGAATCCACGAGGTGAAGGAGTTGAAATACCTTTATAGATACCACCAAAAGCGTTGGTTGAGTCAGATAGCGCGTATGTCATTCCAATACCAGGAGCAACAGCATCGATCTCGCCAGTAGCACCATTAGTTTGTGTATTGGTTGCGTCACTCGCATAATCTTTCCAATCACCATCAATCTGCTCATAACGAATACCAGGAGTCAATGTAAGAGCACCAAGATCGATTTCATCTTCGATCCAAACTGCAATTGACTCAGCCTCTTGGAAACGGTTACCACCAGATCCTGGAGCACCTTCGTTGACTACAGGAGCACCACCTGAAAGGTCAATAGTGTCCTGCTGTTGGAAACGGCGAATTGAATCAACATGGAAACGAGCTCCACCGGTAATGTTATGTGAAGTACCAGCAATCTCAGCATCGTAATCAAAGTTGAACTGAACACCCTTTGACTCGTATTTACGAGAGTTATGCTTAATTCCTAAGCTTCCAGTTCCTAATAAACGAAGATCGTCATAAGCAGCTGCATAAGTGATTGGATCAGCAACAACTTTGGAGACACTCTGTCCACCAGCCTTGTTGATCTTGTACCAGTCACGCTCAAACTCATTGTAATAAGCTGCAACCTGCAAGGTTAAATCATCAGTCGCCTCTACCAAATATTTTAAGTAAGTGCGAGTATGCTCTGTTGCCATGTGGTCCAGGAATGTACCTGCATAGCGTCTATATGGATTAGCTCTCAAGTCTGCTTCAGCAAGACCAGCATAAGTTTCATCAGCATCGAACTCAGAGTATCCATACTTGAATTCCCAACGCTGATAAGTATCACTATTAGGCTCCCAGTAGAGCTTAACCATTGGCTCCATTAGATCGAAACCAGTATTATCAGATCCAGCGTATCCGTTTCCGGCATCGATAGTTCTGAAACCGTCAGTTTGACGATAATAAAGTTCAGTTAGTAAACCAACTTTACCGAAATCACCCTCAGAGGTATCAGACCAGTAACCATGGAAATCAAACGCGTTGTTTGAACCATAGGTTGATTTTAGATACAAGCTATGGTCTGTAGGGAATTGTGTAGAAAGATAGTTGATGACACCACCAGTCGTGTGTGGTCCATGAGCTATCTGAGATGACCCTTTAAGGATCTCAATTCCTCCCATACGAGCTGCATTCGGAGAATAATATGCAGAAGGAGCAGAGTATGCTGCAGGCGCAGTCAAAATTCCATCCTCCATGATTGTTACGTTATCACTACGTGTACCTTCAGCACCACGAATAGAAATATTCGGGAAGTTACCGTAACCATCTTCCTCGCGGTAATAAACACCAGGAATACGATCAAGTATACGGTTCACATTGTAGTGGTTGTACTGACGAATTTCTTCCGTGTCGATAACGTAACCGGAACCAGGAAGATCAAAAACATCTCCATCTCCAATTACAAGACTCGGGTCTAATGCTTCGTCTGCTTCTTCGTCCTGCGCGACAGCATTGGGAACAATCAGCACGAAAGATGCAATAACTCCCAGCATGATGCTAGGAAGTCGGTAGGTTTCTTTTTTTAACATTGGTAGTTAGTATTTTTTGTTGTTTTAGTTGAATAATTTGTAATTCAAAGGCAGGTGACATCAACGTTACAAGGTATGTAATTTTGTTCATTTATTAAATGATAATGACTCTCATTATCTATTTTTGAGCTATTGTCAATTGATTATGATAATTATTCTCAATAAGTTTAATGTCCGTAAAATAATTATGACGAAATGTCACTAATTGAATGATAACTGGCGCTAAAAGGCTAGAAATGGATAGCTTTACCCTCTGAGGCTCCTACGGCCTCATGAACCATTTCGCTTAGAGTTGGGTGCGCATGAATGGTATTTTCAATCTCTTCATAGGTCAGCTCAGATTCAATAGCCAACCCAAGTTCGGCAATCAATTCAGTTGCCTCACATCCAATAATATGAGCACCAAGAATTTCTCCATGAGGCTCACCTATAATGATTTTAATAAATCCATCTGTTTCCCCCGCTGCCTGAGCTTTGCCGCTGGCTTGGTAAGGAAACTTACCCACTTTGTATGAAAGGCCTTTGTCTTTACAAGCTTGCTCAGTCATTCCGACGCTTGCAACTTGCGGTTGGCAATAAGTACATCCTGGGAAAGCACCCACTTTTTTGGGCTCATGATCTGTGAAAAGTCCAGTAACACATTGAATGGCTTCAAAACTAGCGACGTGGGCTAGCCATGGTGGACCGATAATATCGCCAACAGCATAAACTCCTGGAGCACTAGTTTGATAATTATCATCAGTGACGATATATCCTCGATCCAAATTCATTGTAAAATCCGCTGGCAAAACTGGTGCAACTCCAATCGCGATAAGAGCAACTTCGGAACTCAAGGTGCGAGGATCAGATCCCTCTTCCTGAATAGTAATTTCTACACCATTACCTAAATCTTTGGTTCCAACTACTTTCGTTGAACTTAAAATTTCAATTCCAGATTTCTTGAAACTTTTTTCAAGTTCAACACTAACTTCATGATCCTCTACCGGCAGAATATTTGGCATCATTTCAATGATAGTAACCTTTGTACCAAATGCATTGAAGAAATAAGCAAACTCCACACCAATGGCTCCTGCTCCAATAATAATAATATCCTTCGGTTGATTTTCCATAACCATCGCCTCGGAGCTTCCAACTACTGAAAGACCATTGAATGGGAGGTCTGGAAACTCTCTAGTTTTACAACCTGTGGCGACGAGTATGTGCTCTGATTCTAATATCTGTTGCTGCCCATCTGAAGCTATGACCTCTACTTTTCCTTTCTCTAAAATCTTTCCGGTGCCGAGTACATAATCGACTTTGTTTTTCTTAAATAGAAATTCAATGCCTCCAGCCAGCTTATCGGAGACATTCCGGCTTCTTGAAATCACTTTTTTCCAATCAAATTCAAGATTATCAAAAGTCATGCCAAAATCATCAGCGTGATTTCGCATCAACTGATAAAGCTCCGCATTGCGTAAAAGTGACTTTGTCGGTATACATCCCCAATTAAGACATGTGCCACCGGCCCTCTCTTTTTCAACACAAGCAACACGCTTTCCTAGCTGAGCAGCGCGAATTGCTCCTACATAGCCAGCAGGTCCACCACCGATAACAATTAAGTCATACTTAGACATTTTAATTTTAGTATCTTTTAAGAGAAATATTCAAATGAGAATTATTAATTTGATCCATTATCAATGCAGGATAGTCAATTAGCAAAGTTAAATAATAGAACGTCTCCACAAATAATTAAGACTCTAAACAGTCAAATTGACAGACTCTGAAATTTCCTGAATGATCGATAACTAATGGAACCTGAACAGTGAGTGAACCTCGAGACCAATTCTTATTAGATCCAACCATTGCATACTTAAATCATGGTTCTTATGGGGCATGTCCAAAACCTGTATTTGAAGCCTACCAAGATTATCAAAGGGAACTCGAAAGGGAGCCAGCATCATTATTATATAGAAATTATTCCTCAAGGATTCAGAAAGTTCGCGAAAGCCTCTCTGATTTTTTAAACTGCCAATCAGACCAAATCGCTTTTGTCAGAAATGTCACTTATGGAATGAACATGGTTGCACAGTCTGTGAACATTCAAAAAGGTGACACCGTATTAGCCACTGACTTTGAATATGGCGCCGTCGATAGAATGTGGAGGATGATTTGTGAGGAGCGAGGCGCTAAATTTACTAAGGTTAAGATACCTCTACCTTATCAAGGATCAGAAGAAATCGTAAAACTATTTAAGGATCAGTTAGACTCTTCTGTTAAGGTAATTACATTTCCACATATCTCAGCAGCAACGGCTCAAGTATTTCCGGTGCGAGACTTGGTTTGTTTAGCGAAATCAAATGATATCATTTCTATAATTGATGGAGCTCACGCGCCGGGACAGCTAAAAGTCGACTTAATGGCAATGGATGCCGATTACTATGTAGGCAATTGTCACAAATGGATGCTTTCCCCCAAAGGCGTAGGTTTTGTGTATGTCACTAGAAACCTTGAAAATAACGTTCGGCCGCC
>JACETS010000143.1 GCA_013911195.1 Verrucomicrobiales bacterium
TATTATCACCTTGCAAAAGAGTCTCGTCATAATTGGCTTCAACAAAAAGACAGTGAACATCTTTTACTGAATCTATTAAAAGCTGATTCACATGTCCAACATCACTTATGAATCCAATTTTTTTATCATTTTTTTTGAATTTAAAGCCAACCGGATCTACAGCATCATGCATCACCGAGAAACCACATACCTCAAGATCACCAATTTCAAATTGTTGTCCGTTCTCAAATAATTGCCATGAATTAACCGAACGATTTGCTTCCATTAAAACCTCTTGCGTTAGAGAATTACAGTAAACGGGTACTGATATCGATTTGGATAAAACTTCTAAACCTTTTGTATGATCTGAGTGCTCATGAGTAATTAAGATCGCATCCAATTTTTGAGGATCTAAACCTCCTTGTATTATCCTTTTTTTTAATTGCATCGCACTCAATCCAGCATCTACGAGAATAGTAGTTTTGTCCGAATAAACGACTGCACTATTTCCTGAACTTCCGCTTCCAAGTGACAATATACTAAGCATTACAAATCATTTAATTTTCAAGCTTTGTGGTAGTATTTAAGCAAAGTTACCTATAGAATTCAAAATTTTTAGTCATTTGACCATTCCTCTTAATTCAATGAGTTTTATGCATGATAAAAATTCTTAGATCATTTGCAAAGATACTTCTTTTTCTTTGTCTGATCTTTGCGATTTGGGTTGGTTATTACGCCTATAATGAAGGGTTTACAAAAAAATGGCGCAAACTAATCATGCAAGAATTTGATCGTCGAGGAATTGAAGCAGAGATAGGAAAATTAACGATTGATCCATTAGACGGCCTGGTTGCAAGGAATATAAGAGTATATTCAGATAATACGAGAACAAGCTTAATTGCATCAATAAATAATATAACTCTTGATATCGATTTGGTTAAATTACTAAGAAAAAAACAATTTCTTAACTCGGTAGAATTCAGAGACACTAATATCTTTTTACCAATTGATCCAAATCTCGAAAAAAGTGAGATAATTAAAATTACCGACCTCAAGGCTCGAGTACGAGTTCCAGGAAAATCAATTGAAATTGAAAATGCCAATTGCTTATTAAACGGCATACAAATCAATGTAACGGGCTCACTGATACAAAAAAATAATATAGACTCATCTTTCCTGACAAAAAACTTTGGAAATCAAGATTCGGTGAAACTCCAAAAAAGAAGAGCTTTATTAACAACAATCACAAAAGAATTAAAAAAAATAAACTACGACTACAAAAACCCTCCTAGCATAACATTAAAAGTCGTAGCAAACCTTAACGAGCCTGAGAAAACTATAGCTAACATCAATTTCTATGGAGAAGATATTAGCCGTAAAGGGTCAAGCTATCAGATCAATGAACTTGATATAGAAAGTGAATACGAAAATGGTAATTTAGTATTCAAAAAAATCGATGTCCAAGATCGATTTGGAGAACTCAAAGGAAATGCTCAATGGAATATGGATGATTCAACATTTCCTTTCAACTTCAAATCATCAATCGATATAACTGAACTCACCAAATTATTCACAAATAGCAAACTCCTTGATGATTTACTCTTCATAGACCCTCCTCAAATCACTGCAGCAGGGAATTTGAAATTTAAAAATACAGAAGGAAACACAAGACCCTTCATCAAACTATTTGGAAGCATCGAATGTAATCGTATGGTTTTAAAAGATACCTTATTTGAGAGTGGAGCCACTAATTTTTCATACAATGATTCCAAACTATATCTTCGAAATCTATCATTAGAACATGAAAGCGGAACATTATCAGGAAGTTATTTACAAAACGAATTAAAGGAATTTCAATTTGATTCCGAGCTTAAAATGGACCCAAGGACATTCACTCCATTCATGGATAAAGTACCCGATTTTGTCAACAAACTGGAACTGCCAAACAATCCAGCAATTGATGTCCAACTCAAGGGAACTGGTAATTTCAACGATCCCAAAACAATCAATACCATCGGTACTTTTACTGTTGGATCGTGCAAATATAATGGCACTCCATTAACTGCAGCTACAGGTAAGATTAAAAGTGACAAAGAAACAATAACCGTCTCTGACTTTCGCTTAGATAGAGAAGAAGGTTATTTAAGTGGAAACAAAGCAGTTATAAATACAAATAACGGTTTGGTTAATTTACATCAAATTAATGGTAAAGTTTACCCCGACAAAGCCGCTAGTTATTTCTCATCTGAAGTTAATCAAGCCCTTAGCCAATATCAATTTAAAGCACCACCATTCATCACTCTAAATGGATTAGTTGACACAAAAAACAATTCACAAACCGATCTAGTCTTTACATTTATTTCACAGAGCACCGTTAATACAGAATTGTATAAAAAAAGATTAGCGATTGATAACCCCAAAGGAACGGTAAAAATTAATGGTGAAAATTTAAACATTGCGTTAGAGGGAGAGTTTGTTGGTGGTGTTTTTAAGCATATTGGATCAATCGATCTTGGCGAAAAAGAAAAACACTATAATGGAAGAATTCAGGCAGATAATTTCCACTTTGGTGAACTCGTAAATACTTTTAATTTAAAAAGTAACACAAACGGTATAGTGGGGGGAGATGTGGGATTTAAAATTCCAATAGACGAACCGCAAAAGTGGAATGGCGAGGGCAATATTTCATTAACGCAAGGGAATGTTTTTTCAATTCCAATTCTTGGACCTATATCACCAATTATTAGTTCTGTACTACTCGAACCCAAGGCTGGATACAGTGTAGCTAAATCAGCAAAAGCAACTTTTAAAACTAGAAATGGCCTTATGAATTTAATCGATTTTCAGGCATTAACTCCAAGTTTTTTATTAAGGTCCAATGGGTTCATAAATTTAGTTGATCAAAAAATCAATTTAGAAGCTGAAATGAATGCTCGCGGCCATCTAAATTTGGTAGGATGGCCTCTATCTAGGCTTTTGAGATATAAAGGAACGGGATTACTTTCAGAACCCAAATGGGAACCTATTAATTTCTCTATACCCAGAGGCATTATCGCAGATGGTGAAAAAGTACTAAAGAGCTCCAATCCTGCAGAGATTATTCCAGAAGCCATAGGAATAATTCCAAATACCATCCAAAATAGTATCAAAGCACTGGAAGCATTAACTGTTCCCAACCAATCAAAACGCAATTTTAAGCCAAAAGAAAATCCAAAGAAATCAGTCGAATAAAGGATTATCTGCCACTAAAACACCTATTACCTCCTCAATAATTTTTGCCATTTGATCCATATCATAAGGCTTGGCAAGAGTACCTGAAAAAATATTTTGCTGACCAAGAGGCTCTAGCGAATTTTCAGTATTATATCCACTACTTGAGATAATTTTAACAGATTTATCAATGTTAATGATTTGTTCTGATGCCTCCACCCCATCCAACCCTCCTGGCATTGTCAGGTCCATCAAAATTACATCAAAGTTATTGTTACAATCATGCGATTTTCTGAATTTTTTTATACCTTCTTCTCCGGATTGTGCAGTTTCTACATCATAACCAAGGTTTTTAAGCATTGATTTCGAAACTTCTAAAATTGGTTTATCATCATCAACAACTAACACACGACCCTTACCGCGATGAACCCGTTTATGAGCTTTTTGCTCTTTCAAAATTTTACAGTTCCCGGTAGCAGGTAAATAAATCTTAAAAGCTGATCCTTTTCCAACCACCGAACTCACTTCAATAGTTCCACCGTGATCACGAATTATGGATAAACAGGTAGCTAAACCCAATCCACTACCAGTCTCTTTGGTGGTATAAAACCTTTTGAATATTTTACTCAAATTACTTTTGGAAATTCCTTTTCCATGATCGATAAAGGTTAATCGTAAATACTTACCAGAGGGCACCCCATTAACTTCCCCTTCAATAATTTCAACATTACTTAGATTGGCTTTGATAACACCCTCATCGTCCATAGCATGCCTAGCATTAATAATAAGATTATTTATTACCTGTATAATTTGAGTTCTATTTATTAACGACAACCACAATCCTTCTTCAATAGTTACATCACATCGGGTTTTAGATCCAGCGGTGCAAATTCTGGCGGCATCCTTGAGTAATGCAGAAACATCTACCTCCTCTTTTTTAGATTCATTATTCCCACGAGAATATGCAAGCAATTGAGAAGCTAACCCTGTGGCCTCTTTTGAGGCCTGCATTGCATCATTTATCCTAGCAATTATTTCACCATCCTCGATTGAATCACGAATAAGTGATAAATTTGCCACAACAGTTGTTAGCATATTTTTAAAATCATGAGCAATACCTCTCGCCTGCATTGCAAGTATTTCATTTCTGACTGAAAGAGGAACAGATTCCAACTCATTTTTCTCTTCAAATTGAGTGACTTTTATTTCTGAATCAATCTGAGATAAATGATCGGAAGAATCAGATACCGTAAGCAAAAAGTTGGTCGCCTGATTGTTATCATCATACAGGCAGCTTACTCTCCAATTACAATTTAAAGCCTTCGAATCAGCACACTGCAGTTCATTCTTAAATTCATAGACTTCACCTCCACTTATTATTGCATCTAATCGATCCAATAATATTTGAAGTTTCCTAAATCCAAATACTTTAGATAAAGCTTCACCGATAAGATCCTCCGACTCAAAACGACTCAGTTCTAGTAAACCATCATTAACGTAAACAATTTTTGGTTCGATTTCAGAAGGCGAATGCAGATCTAATAACAAAACACCATTGCTCAATTGATCTAGTGCGGCACGAAAATGCTTATTTTGCAATGACACCAAAGATGGATTTTGTGAGTTTTTATCCAACAAAAGCGTCATAATCTATCTTATATTCAAATTAAATATTATTAAACCAAACTTAATTATAAATAAATAGTTAATATATATGAAGCTAATTTGAAGGGAAGAACAAAAAAAGCGGTTGCGCGATCTCATCTTTCCGTTATTTTCACCCCCCCATGGCTAGAACAGCTGGTAAAAGCAAAACGCATAAAGCAATATCAAAGCGAGTCCGAGTGACTGGAACTGGTAAAATGTTGCGTCAAAAACAAGGCAAACGTCACCTACTTTTGAATAAAAGCCGAAAGAGGAAACGTAATCTTGGTAAAGCAACTCTCATTTCCAGTGCAGATCTGCCTCGCTTTCGTGAAAACCTGCCTTTTAGTCATTAATTAAAGCAAAAGCTTAAATCTTTCTAATTTTAAACAAATTAGTTTTAACTAACCATCAGCTCTGATCCCCGGTAAGTGGGATATATCTCTCAGGTGAGAGCTGCGGTTAAAAAATTAAACCAAACAACCTGAAGAAAAATGCCAAGATCCACAAATTCACCAGCTAGCAGAAAAAGACGTAAGAGAATGCTTGCTAAAGCTAAAGGCTTTAGAGGCTTCCGCTCAACAAAATATCGTTTCGCCAAAGATGCAGTTCGTAAGGCGATGACTTATTCCTATAGGGATAGAAAAAACCATAAGAGAACATTTAGAGCTCTATGGATCCAGCGAATTAACGCAGCATGCCGCTCACGTGGTTTGACTTACAGCAGATTCATGGAGGGATTAAAGTCACTTGAAATTGATCTAGATAGAAAAATCATGTCCGATATTGCCATTCATGATGAAGCTGCATTTGATAACCTCGTAAATCAGGCAAAAGACGCGATCGAAAAAAAGAGAGCTGCTTCTTAAGGCTAGCTCTCTATTAGATCAATCAACATTTCATTCAATTTATAAGGCAGTCACCTAATGACATGCTTGAGCATCTGCAGATAATTTTAAGCGAGGCAATTGCCGAAATATCGAAAGCTAAAAGCCTCGAGGATTTAGATAATCTGAGAGTTTCATATCTTGGGAAAAAAGGGCGCCTCACACTTGCTGCAGGTACAATGAAAGATCTTTCTAAAGAGGAAAGACCCATTGCAGGAAAAAATTTAAATGAAACACGATCCAAAATAACGCAAAGCCTTGAAGAAAAAATTAATCATTTTCAGCAAATAGAGGATAAAAAAGAAAGGCAATCTCTAGACCCTACACTTCCTAGTAACCCCATAGCTTCAATTGGTCGTCATCCTATTTCTCAAATGCTGGATCAAGCAATCAAAGCTCTTAGAAGAATGGGATTTTCTTTGGCTTCTGGACCAGAGATAGAGACCGAATGGCATTGTTTTGATGCCCTTAATACACCTCAAGATCATCCAGCTAGAAATGAATCTGATACGTTTTACTTTGATAATGGAAAGTTATTAAGGACACATACCTCAACGATACAGATTAGAACAATGGAAAATACGAGCCCTCCAGTTCGAATCATAGCCCCAGGTGCCGCATATAGAAGAGATGAAATTGACGCGACTCACCTAAGCCAGTTCAACCAACTTGAAGGACTATATGTTGATCAAGATGTCTCCTTAGCAGATCTAAAAGGCACCTTAGAATATCTACTTCAAAATATCTTCGGCGAAGAAACACCTGTCAGATTTAGACCTCATTTTTTCCCGTTCACAGAACCGAGTTTTGAGATTGATATTTTACTTGAGGCAGAAGGAAAAAAATCAAAATGGATTGAAATAGCGGGTTGCGGAATGGTCGATCCAGATG
>JACETS010000144.1 GCA_013911195.1 Verrucomicrobiales bacterium
TCGGAAAAACGTAGATTCAAATCCAAGGTAATCATTATCATCTCCTTTTACATGTCCTGTTATATACCACCACTCAATTTTATAATTTGGATGAGACCCATGGTCCTTGGGGAATTGATAAATATACCCTTTAGTGGGATATGACCATTGCTTTTGGGATAAGGCTTCCCCGAGTGAGATGTAATATAAAACAAGAGCAAGGAATATTGTTCTAATTGTAAAAATCATTTGGAAGTCAATTCAAAGTCAAGGATTGCATTTTTTTTACCAACTAACCATGAGACAGCTGAGCTGATTGTGAGCATTAGTACGAATAATGAAAAAATACTTAAAGTTGGAACTGAAGGACTGAGTGTCCAACCAAAGCTTTCTACATTAATCTTGTAAATTAGCAGCCATCCGAGAGAAAGGCTTAGTGCTATTCCGCCAATGCTTCCTACAATGCTTAGAGTAAGCCCCTCTAACATCGCAGACTTTGCAATTTGGTTTCGGGTTGTACCTATTTGTCTCAGATTTATTAATTCATTTTTTCGCTCAAGGAGTAAGCCTGTCATGGTGAGACCAAGGCCAATGACTGCAATTAAAATTGCAATTGACTCGAGTGCGTAGGTTACGGAAAAGGTTTGTTCAAATATTTCTAGTGATTCAGTTCTCAGCTTTTTATTTGTTCTTATGAAGATATTAGGGAACTCATTTTGTATTTTATTTACCCATTCATCAGGATTGGTTTGGGGCTTTAGATAGATAGCTGCATTAGATATTGAGTTATCATTATAAAAATCCTTCATGAATCGCCTGTTGACCATTACTGTTCCAGTTTCATTGCTGTAATCAGCATATACTCCTGTGATTGTTAAGTTTTGATATCCTACAGGAGTTGGAATACTAATGTTGTTTCCAGTGGCCAAAGAAAATTTTCTCATCATGGGCTCGCTAATCCATGCATCACCTACAGTAAGAATTTCTTTTTCAGGTTTGTTGACCCAAGAGAGTTGGAGCTTTCTATCAGAGCTAGTATTTCTTTCGGTTCCAGCTAACCAAACTTTTTTGTTTTTGAAAGTAATTCTTCTCTGTCTCAATAAATCCATGCCTTCGGTCTCTTTATCTAAAAATTGAGACCAAGTATCAGGTGGGATGTATAAGTCAGTGTCAGAGTTGTTTCCCTTAGACGCGGCTATATACACATCAGCCCTCAAGACCTGACCAATCCATGAGTTTAAAGTTTTATCAAAGCTTGCGATAAGAATGCCCATGGCTGACGACATTCCGAAAGCGGCGACCAAGGCAGCTACAGCAAGTCGGTGTCTTCCCTTAGGGTTTCTAAACTGGCTCTTCGTGTAAATAGAGCTTGGGTTCTTTGGTAATATTTTTGTGACTATAGGAAATAACATTGTGGAGAAGATTCCCCAGCCAGTGACTATAAAAAGGGCAGATAAATATCCGCCCAAAGCAATTGGTTTACCCTCAATCTTTATTGGAGGGATGAATGCAAAAGCGTAGCCTATAACTAATAGTAAGAGACCAACTCTAGGAGTTAAAAATAGCAGCGACCCACCTTCTTTACTCCCACTTTTTGCGGCTGATGCAGGTTCGACTTTGGCGGCTTCTCTTGAAGGTAGATAGCCTGCAACTAAGCTTACGATTATACCGAATGCTATTGCCAAGGCAGCTTCTCCCCAATCCATAGAGGCACCAGAGCTTGTTATTTCATAGTAGAGTTGGTTGACGGTGCCGACGACGGCTCGAACCACCGCCTGTGCTAAAATAAAACCAATAAAGACACCTAAAACTGAGCCCACAAATCCAATCATTAAGCTCTCAGTTAGCCATATCTTGAATATGTTTGATGGAGGTATTCCAAGTGATCTAAGTATTGCGATTTCACCTCTTCGTCTAATGATTGAGGCTTCCATTGATTGCAGTATAAAGAAAGTTCCTACCATTAGTGCCAAGCACGAAAGAATTGTTAGATTCAATCTGAAGGCAGAACTCATCTCTGTTGTGGCTTTTTTTTGGTCCTCTGCACTTTCGATAATGAAATCACTTGATTCAGCCCATTCTGTTAAAATCGATCTAGTTTGATTTAGGACTCTTTCTTTAAGTCCTCCCTCAGGTACAAATCCCTGTATGCTTGTGATTTTTCCTTTGAGGGAACCAAAATTTTGACATTCCCTAATGTCCATTAAAACGAGATTTGATGGTGCTGTGGGCCTAAAGGGAGAATTAACGATAGTTCCTTTGATTTTATAAGTATGGGATGAGCTTCCTTGATTTAATTTTAATTGCTCGCCACGGCTAAGGTTGTTTTTATTTAAAAAATCTTCTGCGAGGAAAACGCTCTTTTCGAAATTGATACCCTCGTCATTTATTTCATCAATGGCTATTGAAGGAGATGATGAAGATATGGATGGGAAGTTCGCTAAAGAAACTACATCAATCCCAACAATTTTAACGAGTTGGCCTTCATGAAGTGCAGAGGTCTCTATGATTGGATAAAAATAAACAGGAAGATGGCCAGTAGCTTTCGAAATTTCAATAATTGTCTCTTCACTGAAGAGGCCTGATGGCGAGCGAATCGTGAAATCTGATTCACCTGTCAATGATTCTGTGAATAATTTGAATCCAGAAACTGCCGATTTGTTCGCCAGTCGTACTGAGAAAAAGGTGGCTACTCCTACAGCAATTATGAATACCAAAACAATCGGTAGTAGAGGTGACTGGATCCATTTCCTCAGTATTATAGTCTTGAGAATATTTAGGTTCAGATTCATTCCGATAAGATCAGTCCATCATTCATAGTTATGGTCTGATCACAAATCTTTGTGACTTCTTCGTTGTGAGTAACGAGTAACATAGCGATGCCATGTTGTTTGCTAAGGTTCTCAATTAGTTCAAGCACCGAGTCTGTATTTTTTGAATCAAGGTTTCCGGTTGGTTCATCAGCGAGTATTAATTTTGGTCGCATGGATAATGACCTTGCAATTGCTACTCTTTGTTTTTCACCTCCACTCAGTTCATGAGGAAAGGCGCAAGCTCTGTGTTGAATTTTTACAGCATTCAAGAGTTCATCGACCTTTTGATTTCTTTCTCTTGCGCTTACTGAATTAAGAAGCATTGGAAACTCAATATTCTCGCGTGCTGTAAGTGTAGGCAGTAAGTGAAAAAATTGGAAAATTGTACTAATTTTATTTCTTCTTAATTCGCAAAGCTCTTGCTCTGAGAGGCTAGTCAAACTTTGACCTTCAAAAAGAATTTCTCCGTTGTCAGGGCGGTCAATACCACCAATACAATTAAGAAGAGTGCTTTTTCCTGAACCTGATGGTCCCATTATTGCAACTCTTTCTCCTTCTTCCATCCTAAAATCAATACCCCTTAGCACCTTGCTGGCGCCATAGGACTTTTCAATCTTAGAAACTTTCAACATGTTTTATCTAACGAATTAAGCT
This sequence comes from Verrucomicrobiales bacterium, assembly GCA_013911195.1. Lineage (GTDB taxonomy): Bacteria > Verrucomicrobiota > Verrucomicrobiia > Verrucomicrobiales > DEV007 > EC70. The sequence continues at coordinate 3,447 of JACETS010000144.1, forward strand.
TAATTCGGGATTGAAATTTATTTAAGATTTTAATCGAATTGAAAGTGATAACCAAATAATCCTTGGTTGGCTTTTAATTGATTTAAATCAACTCAGAAATAGGGTTTGTTTCAGTTATGGTATTTCTGAGTTCGTTTGGCAGGCTTTGAATTAGCCTGACCTGACCAAGATCAAAAACTGAGTGCATTATAGTGGCCATCATGTGTTCTGGTCTGTATGGGGTGGTGACTGCTTTTGTTGCGTGGGAATCAGATTTTCCAATTACTTGCCCCATTTTGAGTCCTCCTCCAAAGAAAAGTAGAGGTGTGAGTTCTCCATAGTGATCTCTTCCTCCGTTTTTGTTAATTCTAGGAGTTCGCCCCATTTCACCTGTTACAACAAGCAAAATTTTATCTTCGAGTCCACGCGCCTTAACATCATCAATGAAAGCGGCAACAGCATGGTCAACTTGAGGGGCCAGCATTTTAAAGCCACCTAATCCTTTTGGACTGTTATTGTTACTGTGATGATCCCATCCACAATCACTCACGGTAACGAAACCACAGCCTGCTTCGCAAAGTCTTCTAGCAAGTAACATCTGTTTACCAAGTAGGTTGGAAGCTCGTCTCATGTCACCCCAACGAGTTACTTCATTTAATTTGAAGAGTTGGCTAGTGTCGTATCGATTAATCGTATGTTGATCCTCCTTTGAAAGATCAAAGGCTTTAGCTACGCCATTGGTCACAACATCAAAAGCCTGTTGTTGATATTGATCCATATTATCAATTCCTTTGTCTTCGGCCATCCTTTTTATCGCATCGAGCTGGCTGAGAAGATTTTTTCTGTCACCAAATCGTTCTGCAGGGATTTGCATCCTCATATTGCTTTTAAGCTCTCCTCCACCTTGAGGATCGAATGCGACGTGTGAACTGCCAAGACTTCCTGGGGAGGTAAGAGTGGGCAAAGCGTTTGATTCAAAGTTTCGGCCAAGTTTTAAATTTTGTTCAACTGCTTCAGGTAATAGAACAACATTGTTGGGTATTCCTGTAACAGGATCATTAGTTCCAACAATCCTGGAATAGATTGAACCCATGGTGGCTTTGGTCTTGTTATTGCCGCTAGCCACCTTCTGGTAAGTGTGTGCAGCATTCCCTGAGCCATAGGAACGAACAATTGAAAACATATCAGCTCTAGAAGCGAGCTGAGGGAAATGCGATCCAAAGGTAATCCCTGCATGTTTCGTTTTCACTTCACCGAAAATGGATCTTATTTCGGCCGGTGCATCCATCTTGGGGTCAAAAGATTCAATGTGAGATGGCCCTCCATTCAAAAATAGAAAGACGACTGATCGGCCACGCATTGCTTTTTGCAGTATTGATGCAGACTCGTTGTTTGCGCCTGAAATGCCTGGAAGCGCCATTCCTCCAAGACCAAGTGAACCAATTCGAAGGAAATCCCTTCTCATAAAACCTGAGCAATTATGAGTGGGTGATGGGTCCGAAATTGTTATCATCCTTGATTATTATTGTATTGGGTATATTTCTTTTGTCTATTCCTAAGGGGTAAATTTGAAGCAAATGAATAAAATATTTCGGCTATTAATCTTTTTATTCTCATTCCTTTTGGTTGGATGTCAGGGTTGGATACTTGACTACGGAAAACCTGCGGCCCAATTTCTTGAAAAGGATGTTTTAGACCATGCTGAGGCTTATTTAGGAGAGAAAATCACGGTAAAAGGAAAAGTTTTTGAAGTGAATACCGGGGAAAATGCGAAATTTATTCTTGATAGTGGAATAGAATGCCGTTTCCACAGAAGAGGGGTGCACTGGGCAGACCAAATTAAGAAAGGGGATGAGGTCTATGTCGATGGAATTTTAAAAACAATCGATAAAGATCACGTTCTCATGAGTCCTGTCGGTTTGAGAGATCCAGGGGCACCCTTCAACCCAATGAAAAAATAAAATCAGCTTGTTGATTTATTTTGAGCTAGGTTTGGAAAATTTTCCGGAAATTCCGTATTTAGTCTGGAGGTAATTTCCAACAGCGGCATAAGGTCCAATCTTTGGATCTTTGCCTATAATTTTATCAAAAACAATTATTTCGGCAACAAGGCCGTTGAAAAACCACTCTGAACCTGGATCACCAGCTGCATCGAGAATACCATGACCTCCTATCTGTATATAATTGATAGGATCGAGAGGTAGAGTTGAATTGTCTCTGAGTTCTGTTCCTGTTTCTTGACCGTCAACGATCATATTGAGCTCGGATTTATGTTTATCAAAAATGACCGTCAAAATGTGAAATTTTGTATCAAGCTTAGATTCCTTGCTTTGAATCTTTTTTCCATTTCCTGGTCCGCCATAATGAACACAAAACCAACTGTCTGATTTCCCTCCTCTTCTTATTCCTAGTCCACCTCTGCCAGTCTTCGAATCAGCGGTCGCGCTCAGAGTCATTGGAGATATCGTTGGGACTGAAGACATTTTTGCGACAAGAAATACAGTGCCGCGATTAAGATCGAAAGATTTGTTAAACTTTCCGATTAATGCATCCGTGATCTCGAAATTACTGGAGCCTTTGCCTTCAAACTTTAGGGCAGGATTGCCGTTGAGTTCACTTATTTTTTCTATCAAAGATGGACGAGTCGAAATGTCTTCAAATGCTGGTAGGACTTTGACTTTTTGTTTGGATTGATCGATCCACGAAATGACATCATTTTTCGATCCACCTTTTGCTGAGTTGTCTTTGGTTGTGATACCTTGATCTGCCGCTAACCAGAGTTGAAGGTTGTCATTGGGAAAAGCTTCATTTCCTATTGAATAGCCCGTGAGAAAAAGAAGGTTGATTGTTAATATTAATATTTGTTGCTTCATTAGGAGATCAAATTTGTAGAGTTCATCTGTCGTATTTTAACCTGATGCATCCTTATAGATAATATTAAATTGAAAAACTAGGAATAAAAAATCCTAAGATTATATGTGATCATTTGCAGCTTAACCTCTTTTGATTATGCCCATTTAGGGTTTAGCTAGGTGATTAGATCAGTATTGATTGCTAAAGGATAATATGTTTTTAAAATATCTTAAATGGGTCATGATTATCTTTTTGTTGAAGTTGGTGGGTTTGGGAATTGTAAAAATCCAGGATGGCAGCCCCTGCTTTTAGTGCTCAGTAAAACAAAA
>JACETS010000145.1 GCA_013911195.1 Verrucomicrobiales bacterium
GTCCTTGAGTTTGACATTAATTCATGATGTTTAGCTATCCTCAGAGCTATCAAAAGCATCATCGGAGAACCCGGTTGTCTCTTCCTTTGGTTTAAGGAATACTTTAGCACAAACTGTTGAAACGGACAATAGAACTACAATAATTATTAGTATTGTTTGAAGGGGGATACCACCGCTCTCCTCTGGCTCTGGTGTGGTCGGATTGATATTTGAATTAGAATTCCTCTGACTATCTTTAGCTGCGGTTAATGCATCCTCTTCAGCTTTTTTCTTCTCTTTTACCTCTTTTTCACTATCTTCTTTTTCTTTTCTTTCTATTTCTGCTGCTGCAATGGCTGCCGCTCTCTCAGCTTCTTGTTTTTCCTTTAAACCATTGTCAATTTTATCTGATAGGTCATCAATTGCTTGGCCTCTTGCTCCATTAGTTTTTGCAACTGCCAATTCTTTTTTGGCATTTTCTAGGTCTCCAGAAGATACATTTAAGAAAGCATTTGAGAGCGCTACGGATGTCGTTCGATTAGTCGTTAAATTAATTGATTCTAATCTTTTAGTTTCTTTCACTATTGTTTGTCTTGCACCTTGGATGCTTTTTAGGTCCCATTGATTGATAGGTAACCAGACTTTTTTCATTGTTTGGGCCTCCTCAACCTTCTCCTGAAATTTTTTCATTGCTGACTGGAATGCTTGCTCAGTGCGTAATTTATCTTGAGCGTCCATGGACTTATATTGTTCCTCTCTTTCTTTGGTGCGGATTTGGTATGCCTTTTCTTCTCTAGTCAAAATTATATCGTATTTTGGGAGGATCTCTAAAGTGGCAGGTATTGAGTTCGTATAGGCTATTGAATGAGGAAATTTATTTTGTAATTCTTCAAAATAATTAAATGCCTCTTGAAAATTTCCTTTCTTTGACATTGTTTGCATCCTAGCCAAAACAATGCGAGCAGAGTGATTATAATTATCTTTTGTTGCCTCCTCTGGACTTATCCAATTGCCATTTAATTTAACGCTTCCTGATTCAATTAAAGCCTTTTCTTTCTTTAATTCATCAACAACTTCTTGAACTTTCCCCTTAAGTTTACTTGCTGGAAAGGTATTCAAAAATTCTGTTAGAGATCCATTTATAATTTCATCATACTCTTCAGCACTTAGTAAATCATCAGTAGGTAATATTCCATTAAGCTTTTTGAATGCTTTTTCATCTTCAGGTTCTTTTTGTATTTCTAGTACATCAGATCGCTTGACCGTTTTGATGTCGTTAATACTTTTTGTGACTTTATACTCTATTGTGATCGAGTCTGTTGTTTCCTCTAGAATTTTCCCTTCAAGAACAGTGCCGTTTTTAAGTTTAATGCTATCTGCTGATAGATTATTAATGAGAAAAATAAATGCTATGATTAGATGGCTTAAGGACTTATTGGACATTGATTTTGGGGTTATTATTAGTGAGATAAAATTGCTGAACAAAAAATGGAATCTGTAAAATTGCAGGAATTATTGAAATGTCCAACAGTGTTTCTAAATAAGTGATTAATCGAACATTAACGGAAATTATTCTGCTCACTTATTATTAGGTCTCCTTGCCAGCAGGAAAAAAAGATAATTTTTTTCCAATTAATTCTATTAAAAACTTTTATAATATTATAGAACGAGAGATATTTTTATTTGCGTGAATGTAATTGTAATTGCTAGTCAGAAAGGAGGAGTTGGTAAGACTACTGCTGCAATAAACTTATCTTATTCAATGGCGAATAAAGGATACAGGGTCGTTTTAATTGATACGGATTCTCAAGGTTCTGTGGGTCATTCTTTATCTCGAAACACAAAAAAGAGATATGGTTTTTATGATGCTATTCTTGGTGAAGTATCTTTCGAAGAACTCATTATTAATACAAAATTGCCCAACTATCATATCATAACCGCAGGGTATCAAAGTGATCTCATTGATGAGCACCAGATTGACATAAACAATTTTTCAAACAAGGTGAGATTATTGTTTCAAGATTTAAATGCACAAGAGGTTGATTTCGTTGTTGTTGACACTTCAGCAGGAATAGGTGCCATTACTGCCAGTATAATAAAACAAAGTACTACGATAATAATTCCTCAGCAGGCCGAACCATTGGGAGTTAGATCAGTTCCACAAGTATTAAAAAAAATCCTTGGTATTCGAAGAGAAGGTTCAAAGATTAATGTTGCGGGTATTTTGATGACAATGGTTAACTCTCAGTTAAGAGAATGTGTGGAAGCTGAGTCGCAATTAAGATCAGTATTACCTCCCAGCATAATGTTCCAAACTTCGATTCCTAGGGATAATGTCTTTTTAAGGGCTAGTAGTTTAGGCGTGCCTGTAGGATTATTATCGAAAAACCCATTACCTGCTGCCATTATTTTCGATCAAGTTGTGGCGGAGCTAGAAATTAAACTAGGGATATCTAATATTAGTACACAAGAAAATGGCATCAAAGGATTATTGGATTGACCCAGATGAGTTGTCTCAATTAGGTCAGGAGTTGGCTAAAGAAAATACAGGCTTTGAAATTGAAGACTTAGATATCAAAGCTCTCGAAAGTTATTCACTTAGCCAGCAATTAACGAATACTGAAGAATCAATTTCCCATGAAAGCGATATTGATATTTTAAAGATTGGTTCACAACTGGCAGAAATAAAGAGGCGAGCACAAAAAAGTGGAATCATTACAACAAAAACTGAGAATAATGAATTAGATGAACATTCAGATGCTAAGCCTTTATTATCTCAATTGATATCCGGTGAATCTCTAGTGTTAAGATTGAATGCTTTTGTAAGATGGGCTCATTCTCAAGAATCGCTGACTGGCATTTTTATTTCTGATAGATCTGGCAATGAGTTAATTGAATCCGGAGCAGATCCGGTAATTGTAAATTCCGGCATTGAGCTAGCAAAGCCATTCTTCAACGAAATTAACAATAATCCGAATCATATCAGCGGTCCTATTCGATCAAATTATCAAGTCATAGACTGGGAGGGCTCTGATCTGACGGTATTCGTAACTAATTCGCTTTATGGAGTTCATGTATTGGGAATTTTAAGCCAAGGCCAGATTATCGAATCCCAATTTTCTTATTACCGTGAGGGTTTTTGTTTGGTTATGGGTATCAAATGAATTGTCCTGAATAGCTATTAATTTTTTTTCTCAAAACAGTACCCGTTAAAATCATTGAGATTATTATAAAAAGAGATAGCACAAAGAAGTTGAAATTGGTTGTGCTGAAATCACGTCCACCTAAGGTTTTTTCTTTAGCTAAAAATATATTTGGTTTGCTGCTATTGTTATTTGTATAGTTTCTATAATCTTCAATTTCTATTTCTGCAGCAGTTATTAAATCATTGACCTTATTGTTTAAGAATAATTCAGTAGAACTTAGATCTCCATCAACGAAATAATCCTGAGCATTAAATGTATTATCTTCCAAGGAGGTGTTAATTTTCTCAATTAATTTGATTATTTTATTTGAGTCTTTTCCTTTTATGCCAAAAAGCAAAGTGTAGGCTTCTTTATGTTGGCTTAATTTGTTTTTTTCGCTTTTACTAAGTTCTTTTTTATTTAGCAGTTTTGTTTTTGTTTTTTCAATGCTGGTCAAAGTTTCATTGAGTAAGTTATATTTGTTTTGAGAAATAATGAGTGACTCATAGGACCACCTCAATGGAATCAAATTACAAAATTCTGGGACTTTGTTGTTCAAGGAATGAGTGGAATGACCTTTTTTAAGATAAAGAAATGGGTTGATTTGATTGTATTCAATCAAAGCTCCAGCCAAAAGTATTTGCGGGATGATAACCACTGGAATTAACGAGAGTGCCGTTATGTGAGACTTTGATATAGCTGAAATTAGTAATCCAATAGATGCACCAACTAAGTTTGTCATGACTATCCACAAAATGTAATACCAATGCATATGATGAATCTCTAATATTGAATTACCGATCCATACATAAATCCAAGATTGAGCTATAGCAATAAAGGACAAGACTATGAATTTTGATAATATATAGTGAGTTAGAATGATACCATGGCCTCGCTCCCTTGATAAAATTCTCTTATCTCTCATTATTTCTCCTGCGCTATTGGTCAGTCCAAGAAACATCGCTACGACTAGAGAAATGAAGATATAGGCAGGGATGTGAGGAGCATCTGAAAATGTATAATTTTGCGTTTCTGAATAACGTAAAACTCCAGCTACAAAAAATGCTAATATAGGGGAAATCAATAGACCTGAAAATAATCCAGATTTATTTCTTACCTTAGTCAATAATGCGCGCCAAAAATGAGTTGTAAGTTGTTTGTGACTCCGTTTCTTTGCGGTAAATACTGCAGATGATTGAGGTTTATTTGATTTATCATCTGATGGTTCATCAGGATTATATGTCTTTTCTATTTCTGATAATTTGTATTCATTTTTTGTATCAAAATTTATTTGAAGCAATTCTAGTATGAACTCCGGAGAATCTAAACTTTGAATTTGTAGCAACTCTGAAGGTTGCTTTTGAAGTGATTCATCTATGCAATCTTGGAGATGTTTTTTGAAACTGTTTTCCATTTCATCAGGAGTTCCAAAAAAAGCCAAGCTCCCTTTTGCATCAATTAGTAATGCTTTATCAAATGATTTAAATAGCTTTCTACTAGGCTGATGTATGCTGACAAAACATATTTTTGAATCGCTCCTTTTTTTTATACAATTAACAATGTTCTCTGAGTCATATGAGGAGAGCCCTGTAGTTGGTTCATCAATTAACAATAAGGGGGCGTTACTTGTGAGTTCTAAACCAACATTCAGGCGTTTTCTTTCACCTCCTGAGAGTAGCTTATGAAAATGGTCTCCAGGAACAACTTTATCCTTCTCTATGAGTAAAAGTTCTTCCAAAAGATTTTGTGTTTTATTTTTACATTCCTCTTTACTGAAATCTGGTCGTCTGATTGAGGTTGCGAAATTTATATTTTCACGAACACTTAACAATGAGTCGAAGGATTCTTCTTCTGGAGCATAACAAATATGAGAGCGAATTTCTTTTAGGTTTTCATATAATGATTGCCCATTACAAAAAATTTCCCCTTTATTAGGTTTTAACTGCCCAGCTAAAATTTTTAATATTGTACTTTTCCCGCAACCACTTGGGCCAAGTACACAAATTAATTCTCCAGTTGTAACCTTAAGATTTAATTTGTTTATAGCATTCGAACCGTCGCCGTAGCCGTGACTGACGTTTCGTAATTCTATGGTTTCAATCTCAAGCATCAGGAGTTACGATTTGAGAAGTAATTGTGTTTCAATATTTGCCATGGATCTGTAATTAGTAAAATGCCGTTTTATTGAATAAATCTTAATAAATTAAGTGAATTTTTTATTTAATCACTAAAATCATGTTATAAGGTATGGGACTACGACTTTACTGACTAGTTTGTAATTAAACATAATTTCATTAGTTTCTAGTTCTGTAATGTATTATTAATATATTAAAGTTTACCCTCGAGAATATGTCTGAAAACGATCCAAGAATGCCTCAAGATAATAATTCAAATGATCCTAAAAATGAATCCCCTGTGAATTACAAAGGACTTATTTTTATAGGTATTGCATGTTTTCTAATATTCCTTGCTATCAACATGAAAAGCTCAACTCAAGGAACGCCTACGAGTTGGCCTGATTTTGTGGATGCTGTTAAAAAAGAGAAAATTGATAACACAAAGTCACTTGAATTGGTCAGAAAACAAGAAAGCTCTGAGGAGACTTTAATTGCCTACCTTAAATCAGACGGCACTGAGGAAACATCAAGCAAGATTGAGGTAGCTGTGAATGTCGAATTTCAAAAAGAGGAGTTAACTGAACTTCTGAAAAGTAACGGTTTAATTTACACTCCCAAGTTTGAAAGCAACACAATGAGTGCAGTAATGATTACTATATTACCCATTTTGTTGATCCTGCTTATTCTTTATTTCTTTTTTAGGCAACAAATGAAAATGGCTGGTCGTGGGGCAATGAGCTTTGGAAAAAGTAAAGCAAAGATGCTTAACATGGACACAAAGAAAGTTACTTTCAAAGATGTTGCTGGTGTTAGCGAGGCTAAAGAAGAAGTATCTGAACTTGTTGAATATTTAAAAGACCCCAAAAAATTTCAACGCTTAGGTGGACAAATTCCCAAAGGTGTTTTGATGGTTGGAGCACCAGGTACAGGTAAAACTTTACTTGCCAGAGCGATTGCAGGTGAGGCAGATGTTCCATTTTTTAGTATAAGTGGATCTGATTTTGTTGAAATGTTTGTTGGTGTGGGTGCTTCCCGAGTCAGAGACATGTTCGAGCAGGGCAAAAAGCATGCCCCTTGTCTAATTTTCATCGATGAGATAGATGCTGTGGGAAGACATAGAGGGCACGGTCTTGGCGGAGGTCATGATGAGCGTGAACAAACACTTAATGCTCTTCTCGTTGAGATGGATGGTTTTGAAACTCAGGAGGGTGTTATTATTATTGCTGCAACTAATAGACCTGATGTACTTGATCCCGCATTGTTAAGACCCGGAAGATTTGATCGCGAAGTAACCGTTGGATTGCCTGATGTTAGAGGTAG
>JACETS010000146.1 GCA_013911195.1 Verrucomicrobiales bacterium
AGGAAAATCTATCATTAATTACTGGAATGCCTGCCCTGTGGTAGAAGTCTCCACAATTTTCTAGCCATCTGTCTCCAGTGATATATGCCTGGCCCTTTTCCTGAGCTAAATTTGCTATATCTAAAACAGCATTACCCCATAGCCCAGTTTTTTCAACAGCAATGGCATCATCAATCAACCGTTTAGCATTCTCAAAATCTGGACCGTCAATTCTTGATACCAGAAGAGATTTAGGACTCCCTCCAGCTTTCGAAGATCTAAAATAAGGATTTGAAATAGCCCCGTTAAGTCTTTTTAATTCAATACCTAAACAGGCGATTTCAGAATCCACACTTGAGGCGTCATTATTTCCATGACCTCTAATCGTACCGGAATTACCGGATTTTCTCCTCACTGGATCAGATAAAATCTTTAGAGGCATACCATAAATAATGGCTACAAATTTAATCTTACTCTTCAGACTTATTTTTTCAGAATCCTTTACTTTGGGGCTTTCCCACCAATGATTTTTTTGGAAAAGATCTTTTAGCGGAGTCATTATCAATTTTTCATAATCAGAACGACTTATGATTTCAGTTGTTGGACATTTAAAACCAACAAGATTAGCAAATGGTATATTTCTTACCTTTGAGTAATAGGCAGCCAATTTTCTGGAATCAGCAATATTCTGATTATAGAGAACTAAGGTAGCTTCTCCATACTGATCATTAGGCTCAGAACCCTCTGAAAAGTTTAAAGTCCCTGAAATTAAAAATAAAAACAGAAATATTAAAATCCTTCTCATTTGAGACAACAATCTGCGCATCTATTATATTCTAGCTCAATAATGCAATTAATCACGACTAAGTCTAGTTGCATTCAAAACAGGAAAAGTCAGAAAGAAATAATAAATTTGATGCCGCAAGAACTGAGAGTCAAAAACTTGCGTATTAAATAATAGAAATACCCATCTATAGATATATACTCTTTATAACTAGCTCCTTACGACACAAATTAAACCAAAAAAACCCGCAAATTACGGCCAATTTCATATCAATAATATGAAAAAACTAAGACTAATAATCATCTCTCTCTCAACAATTATATTCTTCAGTAATTGTTCTCAGAGTTTGGTTAAAGTACAACCTTACGACCGCGGCAACTTATCTAGAACCAGCATGTCTGGAGAACTTAACTCTTTAATTACATCAATGACAGAGCATGGATATTTTTCCAGAGAAGCAAGTTTTGGAGGAGGTCTAATTGGCGGTGGCGGATGTGGTTGTAATTAATTTAAAAGATGCAGATAAACAACAAAATCTCTTTCTTTGGTAAACATTTACCAAAGGCAGGACTAACGAGTCTTTTATTAAATAAAGGAGCAGCTACTCATTTAATAACTTATGAATCTCATTTTGTAGGATCCGCGGCAATTACCCAAATTGTTAAGTGGTCATCTGTCGCAGTTGTAGGTTTAGGTACTTATGATGCGGTCAGTGGTGCCACCCAAATTACCCAAATTGCTCCATCCTCTGGTTCTTCAACAGTACCAGCCAAGGCTGGTGAATTATTAAACCTAGTATATCAAATCACAGGCGCTCCCCACCGAGCAAGAAGCTGGGCCGTCATTGGTGAACTTCCCGAAGGTCTTAATCATCTTAACACGACTAATAGTAATACGGACGGTATCACAGGAATTCCAACACAGCCCGGAACCTATAGAATACGGGTTAGAGCCTATAAAGGTTCCAACAACAGTGGTTACAATTATACTAAAACCTTCAACATTGAAGTAGCGCCAAGTTCAGAGCCACCAATAATCTCAACTCAACCTGAAAATATCACTGTTTCCTCAATCCAGGAAGCGACCCTCCAAGTCAACGCATCAGGAAACGGGATAACGTACCAATGGTACAAAGGAGAATCTGGAATCACTAATAGCCCAGTCCCCGGCGCGAATAACCAATCTTTAAAGGTTGGACCAATCAAAGCAGATTCCCAATATTGGGTACAAATTTCCAATGATTCCGGTTCAATTAATTCTCAAACTGCCAATGTTAAAGTCGTTGATAACTATACTAGCTGGGCAGAGCAACAGTTTGGCCTAGACCCTGAACTTACCGACCCTGAAAATGATAATGACGGAGACGGTCTAACCAATGAATACGAATATTTAATTGGCTCATCCCCTGTAGAACAAAGCCTCGATTCGGAAACTGAAATTTCAACAGAAGATTCTCTAATTAAACTATCATTTATGACCAAATCCGCCCAAGGAGATGGCTATGCCGGCCTTGAGCGCGTTTACAGCATCGAAGAATCTAATGATATTTCTAGGGACTCATGGAAAGCGGTACCAGGATATCAAAATCTCGTCGGAAATGGCCAGAAGATCAGCCTATCCAAAGCCATTAACGACGTCAAAAAATACTATCGACTTAAGGTTAATATCAGGGAAAAATCTTGAATGGCTTCCAAGTCTCAGTGCCGCATTATTATTGGCTGCCTTCTGCCATGGTCGAGTTCCGAGGCAATTGAACTTGGCCAGGAATACGAATATGGTTATCAACTGTATGATGAAGGGGGTGAGAGAATCAAGGTTGAGGCCAATTACTTTAGAGGAAAAATCGACCTCACTGATGAATCCACTTTCAGGTTCCAACTTCTCAATGATTCAATTTCGGGCTCTTCTCCGACGGGAGTTCTCCCAGGCGGGGACCAACCTTTTATATCCGATCTCGAAGATGTTAGAACTGGAATTCTAGCTGCGCTTCAATATGACATGGAAGATCAAAGAGTGGAACTCGAGCTCTCTAAAAGCGAAGAATCAGATTATTTTTCGAGTGGAATCTCACTCAATTACGAGAAGGATTATAACCTCGGTAATACAACACTAGCTCTAGGTTCTAATTACCTTGATGATATCGTCAAAGTCCCACTCTTGGATGATGAGAAAAAAGACAGCTATGATTTTTTTATTGGAGTCACTCAACTCCTTAGTAAAAACACAGTTGTTTCTGCTGATCTCACTCTTGGATATTCAGAAGGATACTTAAACGACCCTTACAAAGTTGTTCAAAGAAACGAAGACTTTGTGATCGCACCCGGAATCAGTATTCCAGTCGTCAACATATATAGAGAGAACAGACCAAATAGTCGATTCAGACAAGTCTTCCATCAAGAGACCAAACACTATTTTGAATCACTCAACGGAACACTAAAGGCCGCGTTCCGCCTCTCCAACGACGACTATGGAATCTTTTCGCAAACCGCTGAAATAGAATGGCGGCAAGAAGTTAATGACAATCTCCTAGTATCCCCGTTTTACAGGTTCTACAATCAGAATAGTGCCGACTTTTTCGTAAATACCCTCAACAATTTGGATATTGATACTCCGGCAGATGAACCCAATGGTAGCGGTCCTAACTACTCAGCTGACTACCGTTTATCATCTCTACAGGCCACAAGCATAGGACTTAAGATTAATTACAAAGTTAATGAAAATTTCTCTCTCTCCGGAGCCTACGAGCATTATGCTATGGAAGGGGTTGGATCCGATTCAGCGCCTTCACAAGCATACCCTACCGCCAACACCTTTAGCCTCACGGCTCAAATCAAATTTTAGGAACGACTCATGAGCGCTCCGGACCTGAGCAAATTCTTAAACCCCAATCCTCAAGGAGTCCGAGAACTTGAATTTCGTGCCCTCGGAACAGAATGCCATGTCAAGATTCGGTTAAAACCTGAACGAGACGCTCTTCAATTTGCTGCCGATACTTTAGAGTGGATTAAAAATTTCGAGGAAAAATACTCACGCTACCTAGACACATCTCTTATTTCAAAAATTAATGCAGCAGCCGGTCAATCATGGATCGAAACTGATGAAGATGCGGAGCGACTACTTAACCTAGCCGATGAAGTGTTCAGAAAAAGTGAAGGTATTTTGGATGCCACAATGTTACCTCTCGCTAGGGTCTGGGACTGGAAGAAAGTTCATCAAGAATTACCAAACGAAGAGGACATCCAAGAAGCGCTCAGACTAACGGGCTGGGATAAGGTCGAGCGCCGAGAAGGTGCCATCTTCTTACCAGAGAAAGGCATGGGCCTTGATTTTGGAGGATTTGGAAAGGAGCTCGCAGTCGATGCTCTCATCGAGATCTCCCGACGTCATAATATTAAAGACGTTCTTATCGATCTAGGTAGAGACGTCTTTGCGAGCGGCGGTAACGGAAAGCACGAGTTCTGGCACATTGGCATTGAGGACGGGAAGAACCCAGAAAGTTGTCTCGCAAGCCTCGCTATCAGTGATCGGGCCGTCTCATCATCAGGTTCTTACGCAAGGCATTTTATGCACGAAAACAAGAGGTACGGTCATATCATTGATCCTCGTTCAGGATGGCCGACCAGTAATGGCGTTAATTCAGTAACAGTGATTGCTAAAAGCTGCCTAGAAGCCGGAATTCATAGCACGGTCTGTTATATCCTTGGAGTGGATGAAGGTCTCAGATTCGCTTCAAATTTTCCAGAAGTCGATGTCTGCATTCAGTCCGATCAAGGCACTGAAGGGAATCCACAATTTGAAAGGTGGTTAGTCAAAGAGGATAACGACAAAGAGAGCTGATCATTTCCCAAACTCTGAACGCAGGATATCAAGGTAAAGAGAACCGTAGTCATGGTAGAGATTATCTTCGGTGAAGAAATTTCCTGACTTCGAATCGTCTTTTGAAACTGGCAACTTAGCTTTCCCCGAAGTCGGTTCAATTTGAGTGTCTTCATACCATTCATTAAAAGAGGTCACCATGATCATATTCTTTGCTTTTGGGTCGGCTAGAGACATCGCAACGTCTTTAATCATAGAACGAAAAAGATCACCCTCTTTTGATTCTTTAACATCATCAAAAAATCGTGATCTTCCGGGATTCCCTTTTCGCACAGCGCGGTCATTGTAACCGGGAGCTATAGCAGGCACGAACCCAGTACCAACTTTATTAGCCTTACCCTTTGCTTTAGAATAATTATTCTTTAGGCGTTCAATCCCCGCCTTAGTACCTCCTGTAATTTTAGTCGATTGACCATAAACATCGTATGCCGTTATAGCGTTCCACTGACTCGCCGCACTGCTAGGATAGTTAGGACCAAAGACATCATCTCCTATGATGTATAAGTTCGGGTGTTTAAGTCTTAGAGATTCTAAAGCCTTCTTACCCTCATCGCCCCTGAAGTAAACACGAGTCAGGTATATAAATACAACAGGCTTTCCATCAACTTTAAGATAATTCGGATGATTAAAGTACTGCTCAGTGAAGTAATCAAAATCAGGAACCAAATTTTTATAGCTCGGGCTCCTCATCGAACCTAACCGACCAGTCGATTCATAAAGGACGGCATATTTCAAGTTGCCGGCAGCAGGATGCTTTAAAATATGGTCCTTGAATGTTTCATCCTGACGGTTTTGACCCCACCAACTCACCGACCAGAAATTAATTCCAGCGTGCTTAGACTGTTCAATATGACGCCTAATAACTTTTGGGTCGCGGCTATCATAAACACCCAATTTAGGAAGCTGCACGGGGTCTAGTCTTCCCCTCAAGGCTTTTTTCATCCATCCAATATCATCTTCATTTTTTGGTGCGTCATACCAAGCATAGTAGTAGGCGCCCAACATAAAGCTCTTATCTTTGCTCAAGTTCTCAACTTGAGCATAAGAAAATGTCGAAAGTATGAATACAACTACAGCGGTTTTTAAAATATTCATAAATTTAATTTCAATCCATCATAGGCAATACGAACATTATCAGGAAGATTCGCCTCATCCCTTCCATGCATAACCTCATGGGAAATATGAGTAAGCCATGTTTTTTTGGCTCTCAATTCTTGCGATATCTCAACGGCTTCAGAAACAGAGATATGCGTAGGATGAGGAGTATGTCTTAACCCATCAATGACAAGGCATTCAATATCTTTTAATGCATTCATTCCCTCTTCATAAATTATTTTACAGTCCGGAATATATCCAAGTAGTGGTACATCATTCTTATAAAAGGCAAAACCAATACACTCGACTTTGCCATGCTCGACGGGAATAGGGATCACTTTCAATTCAGATAAATTAAAGGCTCCTTCAATGGGTAAGGCGTCGGGTTTGAAGTAGCCTGGGTAACGATTCTCACCATTGAAAATATAAAAGAAACATTGGCTAAGTGCCTGAATGCAGCTGGGCCTAGCATAGATAGGAAGAGTATCTTCTGCTTTCGGAGTAAATCTTCTTAGATCGTCTAGACCCATAATATGATCAGCATGAGGATGAGTGATTAACACTGCGTCAACAGATTCAATTCCTTCCCTAAGGCATTGTTGTCTCAGATCAGGACCGCAATCGATAAGAAGACTTTGTTCCTTTGTTTTGATTAAAATAGAGGATCTAAGGCGCTTATCTTTGGGATCTGTGGATTCACAGACTTCGCAATGACAACCGATGCTAGGGACTCCTACCGAAGTTCCAGTACCAAGAAAAGTTATCTCCATTTCATCCATGTTCGGCCTCTAATGAGAGATTCGGTCAATTTAAAGGGGATTAAAAGGGTTAAAATCGGCTTTTCAGAGAGATATATAAATA
>JACETS010000147.1 GCA_013911195.1 Verrucomicrobiales bacterium
CCATCGGAGTCCTACCAAATTCTCCTCCCCATATCACGAGTGTATCGTCAAGCATTCCTCTTTCTTTTAGGTCTTTTATTAAGGCTGCACTTCCTTTATCAACTAAACCGGCGGTATTTTTTGATGCATTTTTAATGCCTCCATGATGGTCCCATCCACGGTGATAAAGTTGTATGAATCTCACGCCTCTTTCTGCAAGTCGTCTTGCTAGTAGACAATTTGATGCAAAGGATCCGTCGCCTGGTTTTGCCCCATACATGTCTAGAACATGTTGTGGTTCATTTGATACATCCATTAGGCCGGGAACAGAGGCCTGCATTTTAAAAGCGAGCTCGTATTGAGCGATACGGGCAGAAATTTCAGGATCATTGACTTGTTCGTTGTGGATTCCATTTAGTGCATTAACAGAATCGACTACGGCTCTTTGATCTTTTCTAGTCACCCCATTAGGATTTGAAACATAAAGTACCGGATCCCCTTTAGAGTGAAAAGGAACCCCTTGAAATCGACTTGGAAGAAAACCACTATGCCATTGTCTTGCAGCGATTGGTTGGTTTTGCCCTCCGCCTACAGAAGTAAGGACCACATAGCCTGGAAGGTTTTCCGTTTCGGCGCCTAGACCATAAAGTAACCAGGAACCCATCGAAGGCCTTCCAGATATTTGTGTTCCAGTATTCATGAAGGTATGCGCAGGGTCATGATTTATCTGTTCAGTTACCATGGATCGAACGACTGCAATATCATCAGCAACTGAACCTATTTCTGGAAGAATTGATGATATGAATTGACCTGATTTACCATAGTTCTTGAATTCGTGTTGAGGGCCTAGACATGTTAAATTTTTATTGCCTTGTAACTGCGCGATCGGTTGCCCCTTGGTAAAAGATTGAGGCATTGGTTTGCCATTCATTTTTGCCAGTTCAGGTTTGTAGTCCAGAGTTTCCAAGTGAGATGGACCTCCGGCCATACAGAGATGAATCACTCTTTTAGCCTTTACTGGTAGGTGCGGCTTATTGATGACGCCTGTCCACTTTTCAGTTGGGTTGTTTTCAGCCTTGAGTTCATCATTCAGCATAGATGCCAAAGCAACTGAACCGATGCCAACACCTGAACGGTTAAGGAATGATCTGCGATTGATCTGGAAGTCAATGTTATTCATTTTAGTGTCTAGTAATGGTTTCGTGTAAATTTAAGATGGTTCTCGCAACTGATGTCCAACTTGCTAACTCAGTAGGATCTATGTTTACAGGAGGAAGTTTGATGCCGGTTTGATTAAAGGCTTTAGCTGCCTCAATATCTTCTTTATAACGATTATTTTGCTGAGTCTTTAGCTTACTAAGTATGTTGATTTCTTGTTCTGTACCTTCTCTCGAAAGAGCCGTATTCAATGCCCAATTGATACGGGCGTTGGTATCGGTACCTCCTTCTTTTATAATTCTTTCTGCGAATGATCGAGCTGCCTCCACATAGGTCAGGTCATTTAATAGAATTAGTGCCTGCAATGGTGTATTAGACCTCGGCCTCTCAGCTGTGCATTCCTCTCGGCTTGGTGCATCAAATGCTAGTAGACTTGGATGCAGAAAGCTACGCTGCCAATGAGTATATAAGCCACGACGGTATTGGTTTTCATTGTTGTCATGGGACCACTTTCTGGAAGGAAAGTTTAAATGTCGCCAATATCCTGCCGGTTGATAAGGCTTAACACTTCGGCCTCCGATCTTTTCATTTAATAAACCACTGATGAATAGAGCATTATCCCTAATCATTTCTGCATCGACACGGAATCGTGATTGTCTTGCAAATAATTGATTGAGCGGATCCTTTTCATTTAAGTCTGATGAAACAATTGACGACTGAGCATAGGCTTTAGAGCTGACCATTAGCCTAATCATATGCTGAACATCCCATCCGCTTTCTACGAATTCGACTGCAAGCCAATCAAGTAGTTGAGGATGTGAAGGCCATTCTCCCTGTGAGCCGAGGTCGTCAACGTTCGATGAAATACCAATTCCAAAAAACAATTTCCACAACCTATTCACAAAAGCTCGTGAGGTCATTGGATTGTCTTTGGAAACAATCCAGTTAGCCAAATCAAGTCTATTCGCTCTATCGCCTTTGTGTTGAATCTTTCCAAGAAATTCTGGTATTGCAGGTTTTACTATTTCTCCTGAATCATCTAACCAATTTCCTCTAGGAAGAACTTTCATTTCGCGCGGATTGGCAGAAATACTTACTAAGGTTTTTGGTAAGTTTTTTTGCATATCACTTTTTTCTTTTTGCAAAATCGAAATCTTGGTGCGGACCTCTGCCATGACTGGAGAAATTGATAGATAATATTTTTCTATCGCTTCTGTCTGAGATTCATTTCTCTCTTCCGCAGGTATGGTGATAGAGGCAGCGATTGCTGGAGGCAATTCGTTTCCTTGAGCCTTGAAGTAAAAACCGCCACCACTGCCGTGGTTTATGATCTTCATAAGAAACTGATTATTTCCCTCTTTCAATTCGAGAGTTATTTTTTCCTGATCAGGAGCGGCACCACGGCTAGGATTGGTTTTAAGTAATTCTTTACCATTAAGCCAAACTTTTATTCCATCATCTGACCCTAATGATAGAGGTAACTGAGTTGCAGTGGGGGATTTTATTAGGCGGTAAAGGTACCAAACTGAATTGGGTGCATTGCCAAGATTGTGAACTTTGCCGTCTAATAAATCTATTCGGTCTTGCCATTTTTTACCTGAGATAACAGATTTCGGATCTATCCCTTTTTCTGGGCCGAATTCGGTATCAAATGCTTTTTTGGGGTCGCCACCGGGGATTGGCCCGATGACGTGCCATTTCATTAGTATTGGCTTAGTTGATGCGGATAAAGATTTTTCCCATTCAATTTGAGCCGCTTTTGTTTCAGGTGTGCTATTGTTGGTTTTTGCTGTTAGTTCAATAATTTCTTTTTCTATGGTGGCTAGCCTTTTCTTATATTCACCGGTGGCCACGGCCATACCCGGATCACGTCTCCCAACTGCTTTTTCTTTAATATCCGCAAAGAAAGCAGCCATGGAATAGAAGTCCTTTGCCGTATAAGGATCGTACTTGTGGTCGTGACATTGGGCACATCCAAGTGTACCACCGAGCCACGCAGATGATACATTTCTTACTCTGTCAGCGGCGTAAATTGCAACATACTCTTTTGGTTGAGCGCCCCCCTCTTCGGTCGTTTGTAAAAGTCGATTGTATCCTGATGCAACTTTTTGTTCGTCTGTGGAGTTAGGCAAAAGATCTCCAGCGATTTGTTCACGAGTAAATTGATCATATTTCAAATTTGAGTTGAATGCATTTATGACCCATTCCCTGAATAGGTATACGTCCATATTGGTATCGGAGTGGTACCCGATAGAATCTGCATACCTCACTAGGTCGAGCCAAAAAGTGGCCATTCTTTCACCGTAGCGAGGCGACTTTAATAAACGATCGGTTGCTTTGGATATCGCAATAGATGGATTCTCTTCATAATTTTTTTTGAATAAACTTAATTCATCGGGCGTGGGTAGAATACCTGTTAGATCAAGAGACAGCCTTCTCAATAAGGTGTGTGCAGGCGCCAGGGTTGACATTTCCAAACCCTGATTTTTCAATTCTGCACCGATGAAGTGATCAACCGGGTGGCCTTCGGTTTTGGTAGTCTTAGATGGAGAGGTGAAGGACCAGTGGCCCTCATATTCAGCTCCCTCGTTAATCCATTGTTTAATTAATTCTATTTGTTCTTTATTTAATTTTTTTCCTGTTTCTGGAGGAGGCATGATTTCGTCTTCATCATCAGAAATCATTCTAGCTATTATTTCACTGTTGCTGGGATCTTTAGGAACTATTGCCTGGAAGCCATCACGATCTTCAAAACCACCTCCTTCTTTGACGTCTAGGCGTAATTTCGCCTTCCTCTCATGTTCATCCGGCCCGTGGCATGCGAAGCAGTTATCTGATAGCAGAGGCCGAATGTCTCTATTGAACTTAATTTTTTCTTTGGCTTGTGATATATTACTACCAACAAGTGTCGATAAAAAAATGGAAAGTGCGGTTAATCTATTCATCGGTTTATATACGGGAATAATGAGGGATAGTAATTTTCATTACTGTTCCTAGACTAGTATTTATATTAGACTAATACTAGTCGATCATTCTAACAAAAAATTACTTAATTTATAAAATATATAATCAATAATTGTTATGTTTAGGTATCTTCTTTGCCTCTTTATTGCCTCTTGCTTGTTAAATGTTCTATATTCAAAATCGCCTAATTTTATTATTATTTTCACCGATGATCAGGGTTTTGAGGATATTGGTTGTTTTGGGTCCCCAAAAATAAAAACTCCCCATCTGGACAAATTGGCTGCTGAGGGAAGAAAGTTCACGAGTTTTTACTCGGCAAATTCTGTTTGTTCTCCCTCTAGAGCTTCTCTTTTGACAGGCTGTTATCCAGTCCGTGTTAGTATTCCTGGCGTTTTATTTCCACGTCATGAAATAGGTCTGAATCCGGATGAAATTACGATTGCCGATTTGCTGAAAAGTAAGGGCTATGCAACTTCCTGTATTGGAAAATGGCATATAGGACACAAGCCAAAATTTTTACCGACTAGGCAAGGCTTTGACTCATATTATGGTATTCCCTATAGCAATGATATGACTATTGATCCGGAAGCTAATCTTGCCGCGGATATTAAACTTAGAGAAGGTTTTACTTTGGACAGGATTAGGAATGAAAAACCAAAAAAGGATTTTGTTCCATTAATGAGAAATGAGGAGGTCATTGAGTATCCGTGTGATCAGACGACTTTAACAAAGCGATATACCGAGGAAGCGGTAAAGTTTATCGAGGAAAATAAAAATAAACCATTCTTCCTTTATCTTCCTCATACCATGCCGCACATCCCTTTGTTCGCTTCAGAAAAATTTAAAGGCAAAAGTGAGCGTGGACCTTATGGTGATACTATTGAGGAAATTGATTGGTCAGTTGGTGAAATCATGAAATCCTTAAGAAATAATAATTTGGATGAGAATACTCTAGTGATTTACACTTCAGATAATGGGCCATGGAAATTAAAAGGAGGGAGGGGAGGAAGCGCCCATCCGTTAAGAGGTTTTAAATTTCAAACTTATGAAGGGGGTATGCGGGTTCCTTGCATTATGCATTGGAAAGGAAAAGTTCCTGCAGGAAGTTCGTGTGATGAAATCGCCGCTACAATTGATCTCTTACCCACGATTGCTAGGCTCTCAGGGGCCGAACTGCCAAATGACAGAACTATTGATGGCAAAGATATTTGGCCACTTATCGCTGGCAAGAAAGGCGCGCAAACTCCTCATGAGATTTATTTTTTCTATAAGGGAAATAAGTTAGAGTCGGCTCGTCAGGGAAAATGGAAGCTCCGTCGATCTGGTAAGAAATCTCAACCGGTGGAACTATATGATTTGGCCTCAGATATTTCTGAATCCAAGAATCTTGCCAAAGAAAATGAGATTCTTGTTAATGAAATGATTAACAAGATGAACCTCTTTGATGAAAAGCTGAAAAAAGATCAGAGGCCTGCTGGAGAGCTCTAAATAAACTCCCTTGTCTTTTCGACCATTCGAAGAATTGAGACTTCAGAGGAATATTTCTCTATCTCATCAATTTTTACCCATGCCAGGTCAATTGATTCATTACTAACTTCGTAATTTTCGTTATTAGTTGTCCTAAATAGGAATCGGGCATCGTAGTGTAAATGTGATGGTACATCACCTCGAGGGGGTATTTTGTGAATATCAATGTCGAATATGTCTTTAGACACTAGCTCAAGAGTAGAGATTCCGCTTTCCTCTTGAGCTTCCTTTGCGGCCACTCTGTGAACATCATGATCGCCATCAGCGTGGCCTCCTAGTTGCAGCCATCTATTTAATTTACGGTGATGGGTGAGGAGTGTTTTTGTTCCTGACCCGTCTAGTATCCAAGCGCCACAGGTAATGTGACCTTCTAAAAGCGATCTCTCAAAGCAGTTTTTATTGGCCGTAACGAAATCTTTGTATCTAGAAACAGTTTCTGTTTCAGCCGGATATCTTATTTTATAACTTTCAACAAGTCGAAGTAAAGGAGCTCTATGCATTGAGCTTTGAGGTGACTTTATTCGTTTGAGGTCCAGCAAACAAAAGTATCAGAAGTTTGAGCTGACATGGACTCAACAAATGTATCCGCATCAAAACCATCAAGAGTAAAAAGTCTTTCACTCAAATCGTCTGCATTGGTGGCGCCTTCAGGAATGACGATTGTTGAACTGGGGCCGTGGAGAGCGATGAAAGTTGCCGGTAATGGACTATCTTCAGTAACAACGATTTCGACGCGGCTAAGATTTTTCCAAGAAAGAGAATCCATCGTGCCGTCAGGTCGATGGCATCGGACTTCATCATCGTTTATTTCTAGGATATATTGTTCTTCTTCAGTCATGGGGATATGTAATATTGGTCCTAGTTCTGAACTAAGCAAGTACTAGAAAATTAATTAAATAAGAAAAAATATTTAGGAAACATTTTGGTTTATTTATAGGATAGAGTTTGTTGCATAAGCATAATGT
>JACETS010000148.1 GCA_013911195.1 Verrucomicrobiales bacterium
AGCATCCGTACTGGGATACCACTTTCTTCTAATGAATTGGTTTAAAACAATTTCAGTTCTTCTAGGAAAATAATTATCATATGAGCTGCCAGATGCCTTACCGAGTAATTGATCACGTGTTCTAACCCAGTCTAATCTAGTATAAGGTGTTCGTCTGGCATTGTCTCCCCACCTTGCGGATTCTATTCTTACAACATATTCTATAGGATCAGCCAACTTTAAGTATGTTTTGGCGGTTTCCTCGGGTGTAAGTACTCCTCCATTAAAAAAGTGTTTCCTTACAGCATCTGCGAAACGAAGCCTGAATTCAGGATTAGCAATCAAATTATGGAATACTTCAGTCGGCCCGCCTGAATCATCACGACCTGTTGAATCATGGTTAGTGCTTTCGAGGCAATGTTCTGGGTCCCAACTATGATAGTACCATTTACCATTAGTTTTAACCCTATTGTAGGTGGCGTACCAGTTCTGGTGCGCCCAATCGGTATTGCCTACGTAATAATTGGCAAGCATGTAAGCAATAAAATTATCAATATGAATCAATTTCGCGACTTCTTCATAGTTCGATTGATCCGTCATATCCTTTCTAGACAGAGAAAGCATATTTAGATAATTCTGATTACTTCCATTAACAACGGTTGAAGTTCGATGCTTCATTGCATCGTAGTCATCATTGTCACCTCCTAAGTATTGAGCTGCGAAATTATCATCGGGACGTTCATGAATTTCACTAATTCCCCATAAGACCCCATTTATGTAGAGTAAAACGTGATGGCCGGTAGGAGATAGCCCACCCATTGCTGTATGTAAATCAGCAGGAAACTGATCATGGGTATATTGAGCTCTGGCTCGCTGGCTTTCACCTCGATTATAATGCCATACATTGTTCAGCCGGTGGTCGAGAACTAGAGTGTCAAATCGTGTTGCACGGTTTTTGCCATAAATTGGATATCTTAGATCTTCATCAAATTTCAGTCTCAATGATAATTTATCCGATTTCCATCGACCAGTGCTGGAGCCACCAACGACTTGAACCGTTCCATCAATCTGAAAACCTTTTTCTGAATTGGGATCGTCCAGATTTCTACCAGGATTAATATATTCGATGGATGTTGATCTTTCCACGCTCTCACCTCTTATATAAATTCCACTGTTTCCAAACATTTCATCCCAATCCATCGCAAGTGATATTGTTGGAACTCTGAGAAAATCTTTAGTCTCAGGTCTCACCTCTGTCGAAGAATGGTTAACAATCTCAGGGTCCATTTCAAAGTCGGGACCGGCATGCCCCCAATTCACATGCGGAGGTACCGTGCTTCTTGATTGCTTTAAAACGTCAGAAGGAAAGATATATGAATGAGTATCAACATTCGTTGATTCGTAATTGTCTTTGACCGCAATTGCTCTGATCTGTGAAGTATTGGTTATTTCTATTTCGGCACTTGGTTGTGTGACTAAGTTTTTTGGCTCAACTTTAATTCCATTTCTTTCTGTTGGGATTGTGCCGTCTAAAGTGTATATGATTGTCGCTCCCGTAGTTTCTGTGGTGATCGTTGTTTTGAAAGGCTCAGTGTAAATGCCTCTATCAATCGTAAAAGTTGTGTCCTTCACAAATCCATCAACGGCTTCTTTGTTATTTAAGGATCCAGGAGAGGGTGATTTAAAAAATCCTATCGATAATGGTGAATCTTCTCCGTAGGTTCCAAAAGAAACATCCTCAAACTGACGCGGGTATAATCCGTGAGCGGAAACAGTTTGATAATCATTTTTGACATCTTTGCGCGTAAGGGCCAGATAAGATCCTTCGGATGAGCTTAGCTGAAAGTCGGTGTGAAGTTCTTTTTCGGGATCTGTACGATCTTTTCCAGAGGCAAATATTACTATAAATTGATTTGGTCCTAAAATGATCTCTGGTAGAGCCCATTTATTTGGTCTGGCGGCGTTATCAGTAAGGAAATGGTTGGCCAATGAAATATCGGAATCTGTCGGGTTCCAAAGTTCAATCCAATCAGAGCTCTCTTCATCCGAGTCTAGTAAATTGTCATTATTATTCGCCATGAACTCACTGATTAAAATGTTATCCAAGGTTGGAAAACTCGGTACGCTGTCAGCATTTTTGGGATTGGATCCAGAGCTAATTTCCGTACTGTCGTTAAAACCATCCTCATCGGTATCCGCTTTAGTGGGTTCAGTTTTAAATGTTTCTAGTTCATCTAGATCTGTAAGGCCATCCCCATCAGTGTCTGCTAATTTTGGATCGGTTGGAGGTATTCGATTAACTTCTTCTCCATCTATTAAACCATCATCGTCCGTATCTTCGTCTTTTGGATAAGTACCGGTGATGTTTACTTCATCACCGTCAGATAAGCCGTCCCCATCGGTATCTTTTACAGTAGGATCAGTCCCGGTTGTAAATTCTATGCCATTGGGTAGGCCATCACCATCTGTATCATCCTTTTCGTTCTGGCTAAGATCTTTAAAGTAAGTTAATTCCCAAGTATCAGGTAGTTCGTCATTATCTGAGTTGTTTGGCAAGTAAAGACCGTCCTTATAAGATATGTAATCAATCTCGACGGCTCCAGTATCTGAGGTCGATGAAAGCTGCATCGACATGTAGGAATATATTTCGTCACTGCTTTTGGATAAAGAAATGGTTTCAGCGAAATCAGGAATCGTACCTTCGTTCATATAAATTTTCAGATCATATAGTTCTGAATTTTCTGAATTCTTTCTAATAGTAACCCAAAATTCATTCCAATTTTTTGGGTTCAACGCTTTAAATATTGTATTGGAATTATTACTCATAAACATACCATCTTCTTCATAGGCAGAGTCTTTTCCAGCAACTCCTAATGCAAATCCAATTCTACCTGCACTGCCTCTGAAATTTATAATTCCTTTTGCTCCGCTGTGAGGATTTAGTCCATTGGGAGCATCATCTAAATCGGTAGCAGATTCAGGAAGGCGAATTCGAAATGCAAAAGTGGCACCATCGTCCATAAAATTGGCTGGAGTTCCTTCGTGCTCCTCGAGATTATGAGTGAGAGTTAGTCTTCGGTTATTATTCGTTCCTGAAGATTTTACGGCATCTATGATTTGGATGGCTTTATTGTTTGGTTCACCGCTGATAGGTACCGAAGTGATTCCACCAGGATTCCCGCTGCCTGGTGAAGTGCCGTCCCAATGGTCAGAACTATTATTGTGATCCCAAGTTCCATCTAGTGCTTCAGTAGGAGAATTATTTATTTCATTGCCATCGTAAATGTAATCCCACCCTTCAGGAGGAGATGGATATCTTTCGCCTAGTAAAGTCGAGCTTAATGTTAAAAAAGTGAAACCGATTAGCCTAATAGTCTTCATTTGAGAGAAATCTTTGATGGGGGTCTTCTAATATGGCTCGATTGTTTGATTTGCTCAAGTGTGTTGGCTTGCCAATTATGAATATTTTGGTTCAATCTATAGTAATGAAGAGAATAACAATTTTAATCCTTATTTTTCTTAGCAATGCTGTTTTTGCAGATATTTCATCAATTTTACTTAAAGATCAGGAAATTAAGAAATTAGAAACGGGTATGAAGTTTACCGAAGGCCCTGTCTGGATAAAAAAAGATAAAAAGCTTATTTTTTCAGATATACCCAAATCATTACAAATGGAATGGACTAAGGCGAAAGGAGTAAAAAAATGGAGAGAGGTAGAGCAATCCAACGGTAATCTTCTCGACCTAAATGGAAATCTTTTATCCTGTCAGCATGCAGGTAGAAATCTAATTAGAACCACAGCCAAAGGCGAGATAGAAATTCTTGCCGATAATTTTGAAGGAAAAAAATTTAATTCACCAAATGACCTCGCGATAAGAAGTGATGGAGAAATTTGGTTCACTGACCCAAGTTATGGGTTAAGAGGAAGAAAAGCGGAAATTGAAGGGAAGTGGGTATACAGAAGAAAGACAGATGGCTCAATTCAGGTTCTCTGTAAAACCTATGACATGCCTAATGGAATAGCTTTTTCACCGGATGAGAAAAGAGTTTACATTGCTGATTCTGGAAACATTGGAAAGATCCATGCATACGACGTGGTGAAAGAAGGACTTCTAAGAGATCCTTTATTTGAAATAGCTATTCGATGTGATGGTATGTGCGTGGATACAGAGGGTAGAATTTATACCACCTCACGTGGTGGTATACACATTTTTAATTCTAGTGGCAAAAAAATTGGTTTAATCGCAGTACCAGAACATCCCGCAAATGTTTGTTTTGGGGGTGAGAATTTTGATACTCTATTTATAACAGCACGTACTTCTCTTTACTCAATTCAGATCAATGCCAAGGGGCATGAAGTGAGATCTAAAAAATAATTAAAAAGAAGTATAATTAAAAAACTGTTCTAACCGATTAGAAATTTTGTTTTCGTCAAGTTCTACCAGTGCTTCAACGCTGAAGGATTCGCAGTTGAAACTTGCCATTACTGTCCCTCTAGCAATGGATGCTTTGAGATCATTAAAACTTGGGTTGTTTTGCCCAATAGATGCTATGAATCCCGCAATTCCTCCTACAAAGCAATCACCAGCTCCAGTCGGATCTTCAACGCTTTCCAATGGATAGGCTCCAGTTCTAAAAAATTCATCATCTCCTTTACCAAAAAGCATTGCTCCATGTTCACCTGTTTTGATGATGACGTTATTCGGCCCGAGTTCCATCATTTTTTTGCCTGCGACTATCAGGTTTTTTGTTTCTGTTAAAAGTTTTGCCTCAGACTCGTTTATAACAAAAAGATCAACTTTAGTCATGAGTTCTAGAAGTTCATTTCGTTCCGTTGAAATCCAGATGTCCATTGTGTCAGCGATAACATATTTTTTTCCACTACATTGATCTAAAACATCAAGCTGGTTACGTGGCCTCATGTTCGCCAAAAGCACAATTTCTGTATCCCTATATTTTTCTGGCAACTTTGGTTTGTACTCTTCAAGCACGTTTACTGCAACTTCATGTGTAGTTCTGTTATCCATATTTTCGTGGTACTCGCCAGACCAATAAAAACTATCTCCGTCACTTTTCTCGATTCCCTCAGTACATATTCCGCGACTTTGAAGAGTCTCGATATGAGCGTTTGGGAAATCCTTGCCAATGATTCCCACGATTTCTGTTGAAGCGAAAAAGCTTGATGCCATTGCTGCATATGAAGCGGACCCTCCCATTAAGCCTTTTCTTTCGTCGTTCGGAGTCTTGATGTCGTCGATGGCAACGGTGCCTGCTACAATTACTTTCATGATTTTTTTTCTATTGCTTTCTTTGCTGATTCTTTTATCCGAGAAACATATGATTCGATATCATTGCTTTGCAAGAGATCGGAAACGATGACCACGCTTTGAGCTCCTGCATCTATTACGTCGGTGATAGTTCTTTCGTTGATGCCTCCGATGCAGTAAACGTTGCCACTAAATTCTTGATTTGCTTGAACAATTTCATTTAAGCCGATCGCAGGTCTTCCAGGTTTTGTTCCGGTTTCATAAAGTGGACCGAACCCGATATAATCAGCGCCCTCACCGATGGCTGCTCGTACCTGCTCAATGCTGTGAGTTGATCTTCCAACAATCTTATTGTCCCCAATTATTGCCCGCACCTTTTCTATTTTCCCGTCTTCTTGACCGATATGGACCCCGTCTGCTCCTATGTCTGCAGCGATTTCTGGATAATCATTGATAATTAATGGGATGCTGTAATCATTGCATATTGGCTTAATTAATTTTGCCAAATTGAAAATTTTTTTTGGATCAATAGACTTTGCTCTTAGCTGTAGTTTTACTACTCCACTTTTACAGATTGATGTAGCGCAATCGACAACTTGATTTTCACTCACATAACCAAGGTCAAGTATTGAATATAAATTCACTACTACTTAAGGTCGTTCAGGAATTCCTCAACCCATCCTATATTATAGTTTCCACTGCGGAAGTCAGAATTCTTAATGATGGCATCTTGGAAAGGAATGGTGGTTTTAATTCCTTCAATTAGAAACTCATTAAGTGCTCTTTGCATGCGATCAATAGCAATCTCTCGAGTGGCACCTGTAACAATAAGCTTAGCAATCATAGAGTCGTAATATGGAGGCACTTGATATCCAGAATATACATGGGTATCAACTCTTACTCCTCTACCGCCTGGTTGAAACCAGAAATCAATTTTACCAGGGCTTGGCATAAAATTGTTATATGGATCTTCAGCATTAATTCTGCATTCAATTGAGTGCTGACGCGGGGTGCTGTTTTGGACATGCTCACTGAGTTTTTCACCGGCGGCTATTCTTATCTGTTCTTTGATTAAATCGCATCCATTGATTTCCTCGGTAATAGGATGCTCAACCTGGATCCTTGTATTCATTTCCATGAAATAGAAATCACCATTATCGTCAACTAGGTACTCAATAGTTCCACAGTTTTCATATCCAATTTCTTTAACGAGACGGGTTGAGGCGTCTCCCATCTTTTTCCTTAGTCTCTTATTTTTGTTTAATAAAGGAGAAGGGGCTTCTTCAATAATTTTTTGATTGCGTCTTTGAAGCG
>JACETS010000149.1 GCA_013911195.1 Verrucomicrobiales bacterium
GAGTAAGAGATCGTAGTTTAGCGATGACTCGGTGGGTCTCTTGTCCATCCGTTTTAATAGAGTGTGGTTTTTTAACCAACCCTGAGGAAAAGTTAGATTTGTTGAGCGAATCATATAGAGACGCTTTAAGTCGTGGTATTACAGAAGGGGTTCTCAAATATTTTTCTGAGCTCAATAATGATCCTTATTACGGGGTTACTTTTAAAAGGGCTCCTAGAGCTATAGCCGAACTTTAATTGATTAATTCATAGTCATAGGGCCACAGTCTAGTAATGGATTTTTTTCTTATCCATCCCCTTAAATCACTGGGTGTTTCTATGTATGCCCAATTAGTTCGATCTGAAATAACCTTTATATTACTGCCTACATTCAATTTGATAACGTTGGAGGAGGTGTCGGCTGGTGAGCTTTTCACAGTTGAGTTAGTTGAAATTATAACATGGATATCAGGAGCTGCTTTAAAGCCGTTTCTTTGAATTGATGCTAAAAGTGAGATTATTAACAAGAGAACGCCTAATAATGTGATAAAAATTGAGAGTCGCCTACGGTTCTTATTAAAAATACCGTATAAAATTCCTAATCCAGTTACCCACATAGAAAGGCTCAAGAATATGGAGAAATAACCCGAGGGTATTTTTCCGAAAAGTATTTGTAAGCGAGTCTCTTTAAAATCAACAAATTCATTTGATTGCTTCAAAATTAATAAATTTTGTCTGGCCTCTTTTAGTGAACTGTTAAGTAATAATGCTCTTTTGTATGCGAGTATTGATTCTCCAATATTATTTTTTCTATAGTTGGCGTTTCCGATTTGGAAAAAAACTTCTGGAGCAAAGTGGTTTTCTGTAATTAGGGAATTTAGTAGGCTAAGAGCTTTATCATAATTGTTCTTATCAATTTCTTTTGATGCTTGAGTGAACACTTCTTCAGGCGTTAAGTCATCAGCGGAAATTAATTGAATTCCGGTAACGAATAACGAGAAAGAAAATATAAAAATATAGGATTTCAAATTTTTGAAATTTTCGTTAATTCTTTAATGATTGCATTGCTTTCCTCCTTAGTCGGTTTCTCTAAATGCGAAGAATCATTGCCACTGTACTTTAGTTGCTCGTATTTTTTCGACAGCTGATCAAAGATTGGAGTAACTTCAACATCTTGATTTTCAAGCTGAAGTCGTTCAAAGCATTCGTAGGCATAAGTGTAAAAATTGATTGTCGATAAATTTTTGGATTTTAGATCCTCTATTATTGCTTTGGGTGATTTCCCTTTAGAGGCGTGTTCATCTAAATTAGGCATTTTTGAAATTAGAGCACTTATAAGAATTAGTAAGATGAGGAATGCATTCGTAATCCAGATGTAATGGTTCTTCCAGGCAGGTATCTGAGCGACAGACCAATTCGGGGTTAGAGATGTACTGACCATTAAAATATCTGCATTGTTTTCTATGTTCGAATTAGGGGAATCTGAAGATGAAGAGGGGGCTTTTGCAGTTCTGTTATAATCAGGGTTATTTGTAAAGGTTTCCTCTAATTCAATGGGTGTTTTATCTGTAATGAGAGTTACATATTGTTCTTTGTCTGAATCGAAAACAGTTAGCCTGAAGGTTGGTAATTCTTCATGAGTTTTTTCAGCGACCAAATTTTGTGAAAAAATCAGAGTAGAGGGTTTTATTCCTTCTCCTCTTTTTAAATCAAATTTCGTTGGCTCGTAGAGTTTCCACCCCTCTGTTTTTATAGGTGTGGGGGATTCGATGAATTCAAAACCGCCGTTGCCAGTAATCGTAAATCTTAATGCAATGGGTTCCCCAACTTTCAGCTTTAGTGGATCTGCTTGTAGGTCCAGAGTGAAAGTTCCAACCGCTCCAGAGAAGTCCTTTGGCTTCCCTTCGTCAGGGAGCCTTTTAGATCTGATCAATGTTTCTTCAGATTTAAGATTAAATCGTTCATCAACTAATCTTCTGCCGGTAGCGCTCGGAATTTGCAGAAGCGGATTATAATTAGCCGTTAGCTTAAGGTCTCCCGCACGAAGCGGTGCGATTTCATAGAGGAACTTTATTACCCTTTTATTATTTTTTGGAGGAGCTTCTTTCGGTCCGTCAATGTAGTTAACCCTAACACCTTCTCCAGATAAAGTGGCAATGTTGTTTCTTTCTGAATATAGTCGAGTCCTAGGTTGGAGTAGTAGGGAGATTTCAGCTAGAACAGGTTCTCCGACGAATGGTTCATTATTTGCAAGATTTACTATAAGTTGTGGGTCTAATGCTTTCTCTTGAGCTGTTTTCTTTCGTATTTGTAAATTAATTGATTCAGTTTCATAGAGTGTTCCATCTTGAGATTTAAATATACCTTTGATGGTATACTTGCCAGATTCACCGCTTAATTCATATGTGTGAGTTGTGACTCTTTTTACGCCTTGATTGCTGCGCATGAATTCAAAACCCTTGCCAACTTTACGTACATTTAATTTACCGCCTTGGATATTTAAATCAGGATCGTCTGGGCTAAGGTTTCCTGCAGCGCTTAAAGAAATTTTAGCTTTAGAGCCTTCTCTTATTATTCCATTAGGGTCTATACTAATACGGAGATTGAGCTCAGCCTCGGAATTGAGTATGGTTATGAATAATAAAAAGTTGATTGCAATAAACTTATTCATTTTACCAATCTTTTTTGAATCTTGCTCTACTCCTTCTAGGTAAAGCTCTGAGGAATTGTTCGTTTGCTAGAGCTTCAAGTTGCCTTTCAGCTTGTTCCTTGGAGTAACCAGTTTCAGGATTTATTTTTTTGTTATCAGAGAGATTCTCTTGGTCCTGATTCTCTTGGTCCTGATTCTCCTGGTCCTGATTCTCTTGGTCCTGATTCTCTTGGTCCTGATTCTCTTGGTCCTGATTCTCTTGGTCCTGATTCTCTTGGTCCTGATTCTCTTGGTCCTGATTGTTTTTTAGCTCTTCAAGTTTTCTTCTAACGACGTCAAGGTTATGTTTAGCATTGGCATTTTTTTTATTTATCCCAAGAGTTGATTCAAAATTTTCAATAGCGCCTTCCCAATTACTAATCACATTTTCGATTGAGGGACTTTCGCTTTTATTCGGTTCCGAAGATATTTTTTTTAATTCGTTTTCACCCTTGCGGAACAAAGAATTCCCGAGGTTATAATAGGCTGTTTCTTGAATTGATTTATCCTCACTCAATAAAGCAGATCCAAAAGCGGTGGCAGCTATATCAAAGTTGCTTGCCTTGAATGCTGATGCACCTAAACCAAGATTCAGTTTAGCTTTTTTCCAGTCGGATTTACTTTCTTTAATTGCTTTTTGATATAGTTCTACCGCATCAGTGAAGTTTCCTGAATTAAAAGAGTTTGTTGCATCGGTGATAACGCCTGCTGTATTTTTTTCAATAAGACACACTGAAAAAATTGTAAATAGAACTGTAACGGCTTTGGGTTTACTCATTAAAATTGAATTCAGAACTTCGAATAATATTACACTAATAATCAAAATTAATCCAATGCCTAGAGGCCAACCGAATCTCTCAATAGGTATCTGCTGATCTCTAAATTCTGTTTCTTTAGTGTCTAGTTTGTTTAAAGTACTATCAATTATTTCTGAATTAAGAGAACCGGTATCAAGTCTTAAAAAAATTCCGTTAGCTGTATCAGCAATTGCCTTTAGTGATTCGGTGTCCAATTTGGATTTAACCAGATTGCCGCTTTCATCTCTAATAAAACTTTGTTGGTTTCCTCGAGACCTATCGTCAGGGATTATAGATCCATCTTCTGATCCAACTCCGATGGTGACTATTATAGTTCCTTTTTCTTCAGCCTTCTTTGCTTCCTTGAGTGCATCGCCATCTAGGTTCTCGCCATCAGTAAATAGGATAAGTGCATGACTATCAGTTTCACTTTCGATTAGGGTGTCAGTGGCCTCTTTGATAGCTTCAGCCAAATTGGTGCCACCTTTTGCCACAGCATAGGTATCAAGTTGATCTATTGATTCTTTTAGTGCATCTCTGTCTTGAGTCACAGGGACCATTATTGAAGCGCTTCCTGAAAAAGCCATTAATCCTATTAAATCCTCTGGCAATGCATCAATGAGGTCATATGCTGCCAATTTTGCTCGACTTAATCTATTGGGGGTTAAATCTTGGGCTAACATGCTTCTAGAAGCATCAATAGCAAGCATAACAGTTCTACCTTTGCTGAAGCTGGTCTGTTCTTCGTAGCCCCACTGCGGCCTCGCCATTGCAATTAGAACTAATGAAAAGGAGCATGATAAAATAATTAGTTTCGAAACTATTATTTTTTTATTACTGCCATGAACTAGTATGCTTTTTAATTTCGGAGCAACAAACCTTGATGTTCCATCATGTGTATTGAAAACCCCAATTATTCTCCAGGCCATTATAGGGATCAAAGCAGCTATTCCCCATAACCAAATTGGATCTGCAAAAGTCATAATTATTCAGGTCTTGGTTTCCTCCAACTAATTCCAAGCAGTAATAATGAAGCCGCTGCAAAGGTGGGCCATTGATAGTACTCCTTTTTCTTTATAATTTGACGATATTCAATATCGCTCGTTTCGAGTTCATCTATCTCTTCGAATATTTTTTTTAGAGTTTCAGTGTCTTTACCAAGATAAGTTTTAGCGCCAGTTATTGAGGCAACTTTTCTCAATGTTGGTAAATCAAAAGATTCTTCGGCAGAACCAGAGCGCCCGGATCTACCGATGGCTATCGTATAAACTTTTATTCCAAGTGTAGCGGAAAGTTTAGCTGCGTCTTCAGGGCTAAGTCCAGGTACGCTTTGGACCCCATCCGTAAGTAAAACAACGATTTTACTTTTGGCCTCTCGATCAGACAACCTTTTAGCTGAAGCCGCTATGGCAGTGCCTATGGCGGTGCCGCCTTCTATCATATTTTCAAAACGTCGGAAATGAATTTCTCTGTCGATCATTTCGTTTAACCATTCGTGGTTCATGGTCAGTGGCCCCATTGTATGAGGGCGACCCGAGAAAACTACAATGCCTATTCTGTCATGTTTTCTTCCTTTTATGAAATTTTTAACAACAGTTTTGGCTGCATCGAGCCTATTCACTCTCCTACGATTTATTATAAAGTCTTGTTCTTTCATGGAGCCTGAAACATCAATAGCTAGAGCGATTTCAATTCCTTCGCCTTCAATTACTTCAGAATGACTTACTTTTTGAGGTCTAGCGAGAGCCGTGGCAATAAAGACGATGACTAATGGTAATAGAATTTGGCTTGAATGGAAAAAACCGCTGTTAGTGTTCTTTAGTTTATTTTCCAAATGAATAATCGCAGGAAACTCTATTGAAGGAAGTGAATACTTTTTTCCTCTCAATAACATGAAAATTATTGGTACAATGATGAGCCATAGAAAGGAGGGCTCGGCAAATTGAAAATCAGTTAGTAGAGGAATTTTCATCTTTTTTGGGGAAGTTTCTTACTAACTTTATAGTACTAATAATTAAATTTTCTCTTTCTGAATTGTTCTCATTATTAGGTGAAAATCGTAATCGGTCACAATCATTAAGAATATCAATTAATGCATCCGAGGATTCATCACCAAGAAGATTTTTGGAATATGCTTTGAATTGAATTAAAAACTCATCCGTCGTTAATGA
Organism: Verrucomicrobiales bacterium; assembly: GCA_013911195.1. Taxonomy (GTDB): domain Bacteria; phylum Verrucomicrobiota; class Verrucomicrobiia; order Verrucomicrobiales; family DEV007; genus EC70. Next base: position 5,636 of record JACETS010000149.1, read on the forward strand.
AAGCGATAGATTTCCAAATTTAGATTGGATGACTGGACGGATGCTCGAGATTATGATGTTTGCAACTTCTTTGGCTGATATTTTTGTATGATCTAATTTTAATTTATGTAACTGATCGAGCGCTTTTTTACGCTGATCAGTTAATTCTTCAGGGGACAATGTTGTTTTAATTTTCAACCAATATAAAAATATATAAGCGAGAAGAATAATAGAGCCTATTATTATGCCAATAATGAGAAAAAAATTAATGTTGGGATCTATAACTTCTGGAGGGGCAATAATATCCTTGATGTCTGGTATTGGTTCCATCTCAGGCATTTAAGTTATAAGCGTTTAAGAGTGGAATAATAATCTAAATTCTTTGAGATTAATACCTTCGTTTAACAAATGACACTTAACTCCTAAATTACCGACTTCCTTTATATTTCGGCTTTCATCATCAAAGAAAATCATTTCTTTAAATGGAATCCCCGACTTTTCATGAAGGTTATTAAAGTGGGTAACTTTAGAATCTGGAAATATTTCTTCATATTTAAATTTTTTCCTAATGCCCAATAAATCAAGGAGGTGTCTTGCCCATTCGGGTTCTTCTGTCCTAGAGGCTATCGCCATTGGAATATCATTATCTTCGATGGCCTGGAATATTTCCATCGCATCGGAATAAAGATTCACGATTCTACCCTGATTGTCAGAAACACCTTTTGAGCAAATTTTAAACGGGGGGGAAAGGTGGTCGCACCAGGTGCCGCCAGCATCCCACAAGGTGAAATCTAGGTCGAAGACAACGAGGTCTACATTCATTGATTATAATGGATTAACATTAATCCATTTC